>NZ_DBHKZA010000041.1:8439-54138 GCF_057314935.1 Achromobacter sp. | reverse complement strand
AGAAACCCCCTCGCGGCTGGCGCCGCGAGGGGGTTTTGCGTTGGGGCAGGGAATGCCGGTTGAGGAATCGGCGCCGTTGGATGCCTATGAGGCATCGGCGCAGCTCAATACCGCCGTTGAAATCAGGGCAACTGGCGGCGCAAGGCGGTGAAGAACAATTCGGATTGCAGGCGCTCGCTTTGAATTTGCGCGGCGACCTTGCTGGCGATGGCGGTATCGACCGGCTTGAGCGGCCGTCCGGTAGATTGCGCGAGGACTTGAGCCGTACAGGCGCGTTCGAGGAAGAAGAGATCGTCGTAGGCGTAGTCCAGGCGTTCGCCGCAAACGACGACGCCATGGTTGCCGAGGAATACGATATCGGCGCCCTGCATGGCATGGGCGATGCGTTCGCCTTCGCTGACATCCAAGGCCAGGCCGTTGTAATGTTCGTCGATGGCCAGGCGTCCGTGGAAGCGCATGGCATTTTGCGACAAGGTCGTGTCCAGTCCGCGATCAGAGGTCAGCGTCAATGCCGTCGCGTAGGGCATGTGCGTATGCAGGACACAGGCCTTGCCGGCGATGCGGTGGATTGCCGCGTGGATGAACATGGCGGTGGGTTCGACTTCGTGGCGACCGGCCAGCTTGTTGCCGTGGGCGTCGATCAGAACGATATCGTCCGCCTGCACCTCGTTCCACATCAAGCCGCGCGGGTTGAGCAGGAAATGGTCCGGATCGCCGGGCAGTGCCACGCTGAAATGGTTGCAAACGCCTTCGCCCAGGCCGTGGGCGGCAGCGGCCCGCAGCGCTAGCGCCAGGTCTGCGCGCAGCGCAGCAACGGGTTCTGCGTGAAAAAGAGCGTCGGCGAAACGGGGTTCCTGATTCATGGCTGCCTTCAAGATATTGGAGAGGGAGGGACGCGCGTCCGACGGTCAGAGCCAGCCGGCGGCCCGGAACAGACCGGGTACGCGTTCCAAAGTGGGTACGGTAGCGTCCGGGCGGTAGTCCGGCAAGGGCTGACGGCCGGTGCCGCGGTCGATCCATACGCAGCGAAAGCCGATCTCACGGGCGGCGGCATGGTCCAGATGGGGACTGGCGCAGATATGAACCACTTCGTCCGGCGTCACGCCCAGGCTGTCGTAGGCGTGGGCGAAGATCTTGCGGGAGGGCTTGTAGGCCCCTGCCTGTTCGGCGGTGATGACGCGATCGATGTGGCCGCCCAACTGGGCCACATTGCCCGCGATGATCTGGTCATCGGTATTGGAGATGATGCACAGACGGAAGCCGGCCTGCTTCAAGGCGGCCAGCGTGTCTACGACTTCAGGGAAGGGCGGCATGGCGGAGATATTGCCTGTCAGCATTTCGGCGTCTTCTGGGCGATACGCAAGGCCCAGGTCCTGCATCGTGAGGCGGAGCGATTCCCGTGTGATGTCCGCAAAACTGCGATGCGGCGGGGTGCGTTCCAACCGGTGTTCGTGTTCGTCGTACACATGCAGGAATTGCGCCGGCGTGGGCGCGTCTTGCGCGTTGGTGCTGGCGGCCAGAATGCGGGACACCGCGGCTTGCAAGCCTTCGTCCCACTGGATCAGCGTGCCGTAGCAGTCGAAGGTGAGCCATTGGGGACGGGGAAGATGATCCAGCGGCATATCGGTTTCCTCATGAATTGGGGGAGTGGACGCGTCCAGCTTAAGTCCGCCTGGCAAAGTCGTAAAATTAATAATTGAAATCAACTCAGTCGTTAAGCCGATATCGAACCCGCTTTCCAACCGCTGTCGATAGGCGGATGAGAAGCCCGCTGTCGATAGGCGGATGACAAACCCGTTATGTTGGATCTAGAACTCCTTAGAACCCTGGTGTGCGTCGCGGATGAAGGCAGCTTCACGAGGGCGGCCAACCGGGTGCACCGTACGCAGTCAACGGTGAGCCAGCAGGTCCGCAAGTTGGAGCAGACCGTGGGCAAGACGCTGTTGCTGCGGGACCGCGCGGGCAGCGATGTCGTGGCGACGGAAGACGGCGAACTGATGCTGGCCTACGCACGCCGTCTGCTGGCGATGGCCGATGAGGCCGAGCACGTGGTGGCCGCCCCGCGTGCGGCGCGGGTGCTGCGTTTGGGCATCCCCGAAGACTTTGACGTGTCGCGGTTGACGGTGTTGCTGGCGGGGTTTGTCACGCGGCACCCCGAGGCGCGCTTGGAGACTATCAGCGGCATGAGCACGGACCTGCGCGGCAGGTTGGCTTCGGGTGATCTGGACCTGGCGCTGATCAAGCGCGAGCCCGGCGACGGCGCCTGCCTTGCGTCCTGGCCCGAGCGGCTGGTCTGGGTGGGCGACAAGCGTCACCTGGCAGGATCCGCTGCGGTGCCTCTGGTGCTGTTTCCGCACGGCTGCATCTATCGCAAGCGCATGATCTACGCGTTGGAGAGTGCGGGGCGGCCCTGGCATGTCGCGTATCACAGCCATAGCCTGGCGGGCGTTCAAGCTGCCGTGGCGGCGGGGCTGGGCGTGAGCTTGCTGCCGGCGTTCGCAAGGCTGGAGACGCATACGCTGCTAGGTGCGCAAGAGGGGTTCGCGGCAGTGCCGCCGACCGAACTGGCGATCGTTGGCAACTCGCGCGCGGCAAGCGGTATGGAGCAACAGTTGGTGGCGGCGCTGAGGCAGGCCGTCGAGACGGATATCCAGAGCCTGGCTGGCGGCGTGTAGGGCTTGCGGATGCCCGCAGTGCGCCTGAGAGGCGCGTAGGGGCAATCGCCGGCGCGGGCCGCCAATGCAAGTCAGTTCAGATCGCCGTCCACGTAATACCACTGGCCGCCTTCCCTGACGAAGCGGCTGACTTCATGCATGCGGTGCGCGCGGCCCGCCTGGCGGCTGCGTGCGACAAATTCCACCGTGGCGTGGTCGGTGTCTTGATCGCGGGCTTGCTTGATGGTCAGTCCGAGCCACTTGAGGTCGGATGGATTCGGCTCCAGCGACGCGGGGCGGGTGCTGGGATGCCAACTGGCCAGCAGGTAGGGCAGCTTGTCCAGCACAAACGCGCTGTAGCGCGAGCGCATCAGCGCTTCGGCCGTCGGGGCCTGCATGGCCAGGGGGCCTTCATGCCAGCGACCGCAACAGCGAGAATAAGCCGCCCCGCCACACGGGCAGGGCTCGGCCATGGGCGAGGATTTCTTCGTCACGATAGGCAGTTGGGCGCTTAGGCGCGCAGGTCGTTGTATTCAGGGTGGCGGCGCATGTAGACCTCCGCGTACGAGCACAAGGGGCGGACTTTCCAACCGTTGGCGCGTGCCGTGTCCAGCGCGAATCTGGTGAGTTCCGCCGCGATGCCGCGGCCGCCTACCTGACTGGGCACCCCAGTGTGGACGATGGCCATGACGTCCGCCTGCAACTGGTAGTCCAGCACGCACAGGATGCCATCGACGGTGGCGGTGAAACGGGATTGCCCGGGGTCTTGGGTGACAACGGTCATGCGGAGATTCCTTGGTCAGGACAGGATAGGAGGCCTAGCGCTCAGATTAACAGTTGCAGGCGACCGGGGGGCAGGAGCCGCCGGGCGAGGGACTACTCGTCGCGCCCGACCGTGACGAAAATGCCGTGGGATTCGTTCAATCGGGGCCCTGCCGGCAGGATCAAGATCGAGACGTCGACGGGCAGTTTGGAGACCAGCGCGTTCAGGCGTTCGCTGACGACACCCTCCAACGAATCGCGGCTTGCCTCTGCAGGGATGACAAGGCTGAGCGCGACCTTGTTCCAGGCTTCCCAGGATTCCGGCGCTTGCCGGTACGTCAACGTTGTCCATGCCGACGGGTTGATGATGCTGCCATCCGCCAGCCGGGCAGGTGCATTGCTCCAGGCGTCGAGCTTCTCGCGCGTGGCGCCGGGATAGATCCACGAGGGGGGCGTGCGAATTCCCTTGCTGGGCCGGGCGGATACATCCAGTTTGGCGGCCAGGGTCGCCAATGCCTGATCCGTGGACAGCTTGGCTTCCTGAAGCCGGACCGGATCGATCGAGATCCAAAGCTGGATGGGCTCGGGCAGATTGCTCCAGACCTGGGTGATGTATTGGTTGTCGCCAATGCCAGGGCCGATCGTGTCGGCCGCGAGTTGTTGCAGCTCGGGCTTGCCGAGCCGGGGGCTGGCCACCAGCAGGTAGAGATCCGCGCTGGGAACGGCGCCCCACACCAGAGCGGGCGGTTGGACGGCGTCTGACGGTGTGGCCTGCGCCGCACTTGCGGGCAGGCAGACGCAGACGGCCAATGCGGTCAGCAAACTGCGGCTCGCGGGCCGCAAACGGTGAATTCGGGTCAAGAGAGGATAGGTTTGTTAGTTGCGCAAGGTCTTGAGCAGCGCCGTGAGCTGGGCGTCGCGCTTTTCCACGAGGTCCGCAATGCTGCGTTGGCCGGCTTCGGCGTTGACGCCTTCGATCAGGCGCCGTTGCAGTTCGGGCGTGACCTCGGGTGCGCCCAGGTCGTCCCACCAGGTTTGCACGGGGCCCAGCAGGTGGTCCATGAAGTTCGCGAGGCCACCGGCGCCGCCGCCCAGGTTGAAGGTCATATGCGGGCCGAAGAGCGCCCAACGCAGGCCCGGGCCTTGCGAGACGGCGGCATCGATGTCCGCCACGCTGGCAACGTTTTCGGCGGCCAGGTGGATGGCTTCGCGCCACAGCGCCGCTTGCAGGCGGTTGGCGATGTGGCCGGGCACTTCCTTGTTCAGGCGGATGGGATGCTTGCCCATCGCGCGGTAGAAGGCGATGCTGCGGTCGATGGTCTCGGCCGTGGTCTGGTCTCCGCCTACCACCTCGACCAGCGGGATCAGGTGCGGCGGGTTGAACGGATGGCCGATGACGAAACGCCCGGCATGGCGGCAGCGCGATTGCAGGCGGCTCATGATGAGGCCAGAAGAACTGGACGCCACGATGACGTGAGGCGGCAGGATGGCGTCGATGCGCGCGAAGAGATCGATTTTGAAGTCTTCGCGTTCGGGGGCGTTTTCTTGCACGAAGTCCACGCCGGCCAAGGCGGCAGTCAGGTCCGGCTCGAAGCGCAACGTGTCGGGCGAGGCGCCGTCGGCCACGCGGCCCAGTTCATTCAACACCGGCCAAGCCGCCTGCACGCGGGCACGGGTCAGGGCCTCGGTGTCAGACGCCGGATCGCTGACGACGACTTCCAACCCGTGCGCCAGGAACAGCGCAGCCCAACTGGCGCCGATGGTGCCTGCGCCGACGATGGCGACGCGGCGGATGGACGGATTGGACGTGGCGGTGCTGGGCATGCGGCTCTCCGGTTTGTGGGGAATCGCCACATTGTGAAGCAAACGCGGGGCCGTTGCCACGGCACCTGTTCGACGGCAAGATGACGGATCTTTCCGAACATGCGGAGCCCGCCAAGTGGATGCCAGATCTGCCGGCCTATCGGCCGTACCGTATTTTTGCCAATGGGAATCGGCCCACCTGGCGGACGCGATCATCCGGAAGGAACTCGCGCTGGCCGATGATCCGGCATGGCCGGCATCCGGTGCCCGCGATGTCGAGGAATACGTCCGCTGGGCCAATCATGTCTGCGGCATGGCATGCCTGAAAATGGTGTTGGCGGCGCGTAGCGGGCAGATCCATCCCACCCTGGAACTGGCTCGGCGCAGCCTGGCCTTCGGCGCCTACACGGAGCGCGAGGGCGAGATCAAAGGGTTGATCTACGCGCCGTTCGTGCGCTTCGTCACGGAGACGTTCGGCCTGGATGCCCAGGTACACGTCGGGCTGGACACGGCGGCGTTGCCCGCCGTGCTGGAAGGCGCCGACTACTTCATGGCTTCGGTGCATCCCGACATTCGCCAGACAGACCGGCTTCCTCCGAGCAAAGGCGGCCATCTGGTGCTGGTGACGCGGGCGTCCGCGACATCCGTCACGTTTCACAATCCGTCCGGCGAAGTGGGCCAGCAGGCGGATGTCGAGTTGCCGTTGACCGTGTTCGACGCGTTCTTCGCCGGACGGGGCATTGCGATCCTGCCGGGCGGACAGGAATGAGCCCTCAGGCATTGCGCGCACGCCGCAGGTGCCGCCAGACCAGCGCGACGGCCACGGCATAGCTGGCGGCGATGACGACATAGGCCACGGGCAGGCTGGCGTGCCAGTCGGGCAGCAGATGCAGGATGGTGCCCATCAGCGCGACGCCTACCAGCGCGCCCGATTGGCGGTTGGCATTCAGGGCCGCCGCTGCGCTGTTGGCGTGCTGCTTGCCCGAGACTTGCATGACGACGCTGGTCATCGCCGGCACCGCGATGCCGACGCCCAGGTTGCCGAGCGCGACCATGATGGCGAACGGCCAATAGGCCATGTCCGGCGAGAACGCATAGATGCCCGCAGCGCTCATGAGGGTGGCAAGCGACACGCCGCCCAACAGCGAAGCCGATACGTTCCAGCGCGCCGAAACGCGGCCGGAAATCATGTTGCCGATGGAGAACACGGCCAGCATGGGCACCAGCTGGATGCCGGTCTGCAGGGCGTCTGTGCCGCGCGCATGCTGCAGGAACAGGCTGAGCAGGAACAACTGGCCGTAGGACGCCAGGTTGATCAGGAAACCCACGCCGTTGGCTGCGGCGAACTGCGTCGTCTTGAATAGCGCCCGGGGCAGGATGGGTTCGGCATGGCGGCGTTCGCGGCGCACCAGCAGCACGACGGCCACGGCGCACAGGGCGGCGACGCCCGCGATCCGGCCGGATGTCCAGCCATAGGCATTGCCCTGGATCAGCACGAAGCACAGGGACGACAGCGCGACCACGCCCAGCAGGTGGCTCAGAGGATTGAGCGCGCGGGGGCGGCGCGGGGCGGCCTGGATGCGGCGGCGGGCCAACCACAGTCCCACAATGCCCAACGGCAAGTTGATCAGGAAGATGCCGCGCCACCCGAACTGGTGGATCAGCACGCCACCCAGCAAGGGGCCGGCCGCGCCTGCGACTGCAACGATGGCCGACCAGGCGGCCAGCATCCGGTTGCGCACGTGCTCGTCTTCATAAGCATGGGTCAGCAGGCTCAAGGAACTGGGCATGAACAGCGCGGCGCCCACGCCTTGCAGCATGCGGGCGGCGATCAGCGAATCCGCGTTCGGCGCCAGGCCGCAAAGTAATGACGCCAGCGTGAACACGCCCAGGCCGCTCAGGTAAATGGTCTTGGCGCCGTAGCGGTCCGCCAGCGCCCCGGCCACCAGCAGCAAGGCCGCGAAGGTGAGGGTATAGCCGTCCACGATCCAGACCAGGTCAGTCAGCGGCACGGTGAATTGCAGCGCGATGCTGGGCAGCGCCACGTTGACCACGGTGACGTCCAGCATGGCCATCACGAAGCCGATGGCCAGCGTGACGAGCGGCAGCCAGCCGGTGAGGGGCTTGACGTCGACGGCTGGGACGGGGGCTTGGGGGCAGGCGGTAGTCATGATGGCGATGAGTGTTGCGGCATTCCGAGGGCTGAATGTTAGGAGCTTTCAGCGATGCAAAAAATCCGTATATATGCTTTATAGTGATGCAAAAATGCATCATCGCGGGCCTTGTGGTCCAGGTAAAAGGGACGTCATGGACTGGGACAACGCCAGGATTTTCCTGGCCATCTATCGGATAGGCACCTTGCGGGGCGCAGCGGCTTTGCTGCAGATCGACCAGGCCACGGCGGGAAGGCGCCTGGCGGCGCTGGAGTCATCCCTGGACGCGCGATTGTTCCTGCGCACGCCGGGCGGCTATGTGCCTACGGCGGCGGGCGAATTGGCGTTTGCCGCCGCCGAGCGCATGGAGCAGGCGGCCGACCAGCTGCAGCGGCAGATGCAGGGCCTGGATCACCGGTTGTCCGGCGTGGTGCGCGTGGCGGCCTCGGAAACCGTGGCCAGCTACTTCATCATGGAAGCGGTGCGCCGCGTGCATGCCCAGCACCCGGACATCCGGGTGGTGCTGTCCACGTCGATCCAGATCAGCAACCTGACGCGCCGCGAGGCGGACCTGGCCATCCGCAACGTCAAGCCCGATAACCCGGACCTGATCCAACGCCATCTGACGCGCAAGGAAGTGGGGCTGTACGCGTCGCGCAGCTATCTTGCCAAGCACGGCGAGCCGCGGCCGGGCACGGCGTTCGCCGGCCACGCGCTGGTGACCTATCAGCAGTCCGTGCTGCCGGGCTGGTCCGATACCTTCTGCGGCGAACCCACGGGCAATGGCCATGTTGCGATCGAATTGAATTCCGGGCTGATGATCATCGAGGCCGTGGCGGCCGGCCTGGGCATCGGCGAACTGCCGACGCACATGGCGCCCGACTATCCGGAACTGGTCCGCATTTGGCCCGCCCGCAACGAACCCTACGACCTGTGGCTCGTGATGCATGGCGACCTGAACCGCACGGCGCGCGTGCGCGCGGTGGCCGATGCGATCGTCGAGGTCTTCGAAACAGAAAAATAGCGGGCAGGCCGTGACGCGTCTGCGGCAAGACGTGGCTTGTGGACGGGCACGGCAGGCGCTAAGGTTTGCTTGCCCCGAAAAAATCCATCCCTTGAGGAGTGACGCGTGTCCGAAATCTGGCGTTTGTCCGCAGTTGAACTTGCCGCCCGTATCCGTAATCGCGACGTATCCGCCACGGAGGCGGCGCACAGCGCGCTGGCCCGGTTGAGCGCCGCGAACCCCGCGGTCAACGCGGTGGTCGATCACCGCCCGGAGGACGTGCTGGCGCAGGCTGCGGCCGTGGACGCCGCGTTGGCGCGAGGGGAAGACCCCGGCATCCTGGCGGGCGTCCCCGTCACGGTGAAGGTCAATGTGGACCAGGCGGGCTACGCCACCACCAATGGGGTCACCCTCCAGAAAGACCTGATTGCCGCCGTGAACAGCCCGGTGGTGGACAACCTGCGGCGGGCCGGCGCCGTCATCCTGGGCCGTACCAACACGCCGGCGTTTTCACTGCGCTGGTTCACAAGCAACATTGTGCATGGCGAAACGCGCAATCCCCGCAATCCGGCGCTGACGCCCGGCGGGTCGTCGGGCGGCGCGGCGTCGGCCGTGGCGGCCGGCATCGGGCATCTGGCGCACGGCACGGACATTGCCGGGTCCATCCGCTATCCCGCCTATGCTTGCGGCGTGCACGGGTTGCGCCCGTCGCTGGGCCGCGTGGCCGCCTACAACGCCGTCTTGCCCGAGCGTTCGATCGGCGGGCAATTGACCGCCGTATCGGGGCCCTTGGGGCGCACCATTGCCGACGTGCGCTTGGGGCTGGCCGCGCTGTCGGCCGCAGATCCGCGCGACCCCTGGTGGGTGCCGGCGCCGCTGGTGGGCCCGGAGGTGCCGCGGCGCGCGGCGCTGTGCGTGAATCCCGAGGGCATGGAAACCGAACCGGCGGTCGTCAAGGCCTTGCAGGAAGCCGCGCGCAGGCTGACCGAGGCCGGCTGGACGGTAGACACCCTGGATTCGATTCCGCCGCTGCAGGAGGCGGCCGATCTTCAGATCCGCATGTGGATGGCGGACGGCTATGACGGCATGCTGGCCGCCGCTGAAAAGGAAGGCGACCCGGGGGCGTTGGTGGCATTGCGCGGTCAGCGCGATAAGGCCGCGGGTGCCGATCTGAGCAGTTTTTCGGCCGTCTTGACGCGTCGTGCAACGTTGACGCGGCTGTGGGAGTTGTTCTTTGCGGAGTATCCGATCCTGCTGTTGCCGGTGTCGGCGGAATTGCCGTTTCCGGACAAGCTGGACTTGCAGGGCGACGCGGCCTACGCGCGGGTGTGGCGCGCTCAGATGACCCAGATCGGCGTGCCGTTCATGGGCTTGCCCGCGTTGTCGGTGGCGATGGGGCGCGCCATGAGCAGCGTGGGGCAAAGCCCGGTGGGCGTGCAGATCGTGGCGGGGCGCTACCGCGAAGACCTGTGCCTGGCTGCCGGCGAAGTGATCGAAGCAGCCGGCGAACCGGTCAGCATCGCGGAACCGGAGGCGCGCTAGTTCAGCGGTTCAGCCGCGTGCGGAGGCGGGCGTTGCTGCTTGCCACTCCGCGCGCAGCAATCCCATCATGCCCGTGTCCCAACGTGCGTCGCCGGCGCGCGTGGACGAGCGCCGCACGCCTTCCATCGTGAATCCCAACCCTTCATAGGTGCGGATGGCGGGCGTGTTGAACATGTAGACGTTCAGTTCCAGGCGCTCGATGCCGGGCGTCTGGAAGGCTTCTTCAATCATCAGCGCAACCATTGGCCGGGCCAGGCCTTGGCCGCGTTCGGCGGGGGCGATGGCGACACGGCCCAGGCGGGCGTTGCCGTCGCGCCAGTCGTACGCCAACTGCGCATGACCCACGGGCATGCCGTCACGGCACACCATCCAGCAGCGGCGGTTGGGCGGGCTGGCCTGCCCTTGCGCCAGCATGTCGGACATCTCGGCTTGCGCAAGCGGGAACGACAACTGGGAACCCCCCCATTGCACGACTTCCGGCAGGCTGGAAAACCAGCCGGCCAGGAGCGGAAAGTCCGAGGAGGCGAAGGGGCGCAGGGTCAGCATGGAACAGGGCTCCGGGGGCGGATGCGCTAGTTGTGGAACCGTAGGCGCAGCACGCCGAGATCGCCGTACGTCAGTTCGATGTCTTGATTGGCGGGCACGTCCAGGAAGCCTGCATAAGACCCTGTGATGACGTGCTGGCCCGCATGCAGGCCCAGGCCCTGCTCGCGCAGGAAATTCGCAAGCCAGTACAGGCCCGCCTTGGGATGGCCGTTCGGATGGAAACCGGCGTGCTGCTCGACCTCCTGGCCATTGATCGCCAACGTGAGGCTCATGCTGGCGGGGGCGGCATCCGGCGATACGATGCGCGGGCCCAGCACGATGCCCTGATTGAACATGTGGTCCGCCAGCAATTCAGGCAGGCTCGCGTGTTCGGGCGATGCATAGCGGCAGCCCAGGACTTCCAGCGCAAGCCGGGCGCCGCCGATTGCGGCGTCGATTTCAGCTTCGGTGTACGGGGTGTCGCGCGCCGGCAGGTCGTGGGCCAGTTCGAACGCGAATTCAGGTTCGACGCGCACGATGGCGGTGCGACTGGCGATGGGCCCGGCTTCGGCGTAGGCCGTGTTTGACGCGTAGATCGGCGCGACCACGGTTTTTTCGGGCGACGGCAGTGCGCTTTTCCATGCAGCGATACGGTCCTGCCGGGTTTCTTGCAGCAACTGCGCCGTGCGCTGCTGCACGGCGAATGCCTGGCCCAGGGACTGCGGGCGGCAGGCGGCGGGCAGGCGCGGGCCGGCCACGCCGGAATCCCGGGCGGCGATCAACGCGCGGGCGGCGTCCAGGCTGCCGGGATAGTCTTCAATTCTGATCTGCATGCGTTCATGCTCCCAGGTACAGCATGATCCACAGAACGATCATGGCGATAAGGCCCAGCCAGCAAGAGCCCCAGAAACCCACGATGGGCCACTTCAGCGCCAGCGGCGTCTTCTTCGGGTCGACATGGCCCAGCAAGTCATTGGCGTTGCCGATCAGCCAGAAGCGGGTGCCGGGGAACATCAGGCGGAAAAAGTAATCCAGCATGATCGCGGCCTGGATGGACAGCGGATATTGCTTGAACGGGCGGTGCTGCAGGTAGGGGTGCTTCAGCGTGGCGTTGATCTGTTTGCTCTTGAAGAAAAACAGCACGATGCCGCTGAGCGAGCAGGTGATGAAGCAGAGCACGAATAGGCTGAAGGCCATGGCCATGACGGGTGAATGCATGGGGGTCTCAAGAGTGCGCGGCACGCCGCGTTGGGATGATAAGAAGCCTGGAAAAATATCCTGGGCATATTGTAGAAGGCTTGGCGCAGCCCCGTGTTCAGGGCTGCGTCAGCCGTGCGCGCTGCGGAAAAGCGTTCCCGCAGCGCGCGAATGCCAGGATCAGCCGCGCGTCTGGCCTTCGCCGCTGAGCACCCACTTCAGGGTGGTCAGGCCTTCAAGGCCGACGGGGCCGCGGGCATGCAGGCGGTTCGTGGAGATGCCGATCTCGGCGCCCAGCCCGTATTCGAAACCATCGGCGAAGCAGGTGGGCAGATTCACGTAGACCGAGCTGGAATCGACTTCGCGCTGGAAGCGTTGCGCGGCCGACAGGTCTTCAGTGACGATGGCATCGGTGTGCCCGGACCCCCAGCGCGCGATGTGCTCGATGGCGTCGTCCAGCGTATCGACGATGCGCACGGCCAGGATGGGGCCCAGGTATTCCGTGCCCCAGTCTTCGTCGGTGGCCGGCGTGATGTGCGGCAACAGCGCCAGCGTGCGCGGGCAGCCGCGCAGTTCGACGCCGTGCTCGATGAAGGCCGCGGCCAGCGTGGGCAGGATGGACACGGCCGCCACGGCGTCGACCAGCAGGGTCTCCATGGCGCCGCAGATGCCGTAGCGGTAGGTCTTGGCGTTGAAGGCGATGCTGTGCGCCTTGTCCGGATCAGCTGCGGCGTCGATATAGATATGGCAGTTGCCGTCCAGGTGCTTGATGAGCGGCACGCGGGCTTCCTGCGACAGCCGGGCGATGAGGCCCTTGCCGCCACGCGGCACGATGACGTCGATATGTTCGGTCATGGTGATGAGCTTGCCTACGGCGGCGCGGTCGGCCGTGGCCACGACCTGCACGGCGTCTTGCGGCAGGCCGGCGGCGGCCAGACCCGTTTGCACGACTCGGCCCAGGGCGATGTTGGAGTGCAGCGCTTCGCTGCCGCCGCGCAGGATGGCGGCGTTGCCGGACTTCAGGCATAGCGCGGCGGCGTCGATCGTGACGTTGGGGCGCGATTCGTAAATGATGCCGATCACGCCGAGCGGCACGCGCATCTGGGCTACACGCATGCCGTTGGGGCGCACGGTGGTGGCGGTGATGCTGCCGATCGGGTCGGGCAAGGCGGCGATCTGGCGCAGCCCTTCCGCCATGTGGGCAAGGGTCTTGTCGGACAGCGTAAGGCGGTCAAGCAGCGCCGGTTCCAGGCCGTTGGCGCGGGCGGCGGCAACGTCCTTTTCATTGGCGGCTTTCAGCTCGTCGTGGCTGGCGGCCAGGGCATCGGCCATCGCCAGCAGCGCCTTGTTTTTGGCGGCGCTATTGGCGCGCATCATGGCGCGCGAGGCGCGGCGGGCGTTCTCGCCCAGGGTCAGCATGGCGTGTTCAATGGAGGACGAGGACATGGCGGCGTCGATCATGGAGTTGGGGCGGCGCAAGCGCCGTCTGAATATTTCAGTGTATATCCGGCCGGAGGGCCGGGCGTAGGGAGCGGGGGCGAGGCGAACGCGGCGGCAATGCCGCCTTCACGGTCGTCCGCCGGCGGCGGCGACCCGCAGCGCCAGCCGGGTCATTTCTTCCCAGGGATCGGACAGGCGGCCGGGCACGGACAGGCCCTTGATCAGGCGGTCGACTTCGTGGGCATGCTGCACCGCAGCCGGCCAGACGCCGGGCTGCACTCGGCCAAGGGCTTGCAGCGCCAGGCGTTCGTGGGCGCCAAAAATGCGCAGGCGGCGCATCAGGCCGTTGACGTCTTGCCCCAGCGCGCGCGCTTCCGCAACACGAGCCAGCAGGCGGATTTCCTCGCCCACGGCCCAGAGCACCAGCGGCAAGGCTTCGCCTTCGGCGCGCAGGCCGTCGATCATGCGGATGGTGCGGGAAATGTCGCCTGCCAGCATGGCGTCGCGCAGGCCGAAGACGTCGTAGCGGGCCACGTTCAGCACCGCGCGCTCAACGTCTTCCGCCGCCAACTGGCCCTCTGGGTAGAGCAGGCCCAGTTTCTGGATTTCCTGGTGGGCGGCCAGCAGGTTGCCTTCGACCTTGTCGGCCATCCATTGCAGGGTGGCGCTATCGGCCCGCTGGTTCTGCCGGGCCAGCCGCATCCCCACCCAGGCCGGCAACCGGCCGCGCTCGATATTGGGGATGTCGACCATCATGCCGCCGCGGGCAAGCGCCTGGACCCAGCGGCTTTCGCGGGTGGCCTTGTCGAGGCGGGGCAGGGCGATCAGGACCAGGGTGTCCGCATCCGGCTGCTTTTCGGCTTGTTCGGCCAGCTTGGTGAGCGTATCGGCGCCGGACTTGCCGGGCTTGCCGGTGGGGATCTTGATTTCAAGAATGCGGCGGTCGCCGAACAGCGAGACGCTCTGGGTGGCGGCGGTGACCGCGCTCCAGTCGCTGCGGGCGTCCATCACCATGGACAGCCGTTCGGAGTAGCCGGCGTTGCGCGCCGCAGCGCGCAACGCATCAACCGCTTCGGTTACCAGCAGGGGCTCGTCGCCCGATACCGTGTACATCGCGGCGAGCCGGTTGCCCGGCCGCTGCAGATGTTCGGCCAGCCGGTCCGCGTCCATAGACTGTGCCATGGGCTAGCGGAGGATGGCCGGGTCAGTGGTGGACGGTGTCTGCCACGGCGTGGGCGTGCGCTGCGGTTGCGGCGCATTCGGGTCGTACAGCGGGATTTCGCCGTTTTCGCCGCGTTCCTCGGCGTTTTCGAAGGCACGGCGCACATCCGGCGCGGTCATGCGGCGCAGCACCCGGGTGACGAGATCGCGTTGCATGGCCTTGTACAGCGTGTCGATCTGGCCTTGCTTGGCCTGCACGACCTGATCGTCATACGGCATTTCACGGAAGATCGACAGCGTGGTGTCCGGGATCAGTGCGCGTCCCTTGTTGTCGATCAGGCGGAACGTGTAGTTGATGCCCAGTTCGTATTCCTCGACACGGCCCTGCGCGTTCAGCGAGACCTCACGCAGCGTGCGCGTATCGGCGACCTGCTGGAAAATGGCCTGCGCCTCCTTGGGCGACTCCACGAGCTTCGTGTTGGGCGAAGCCGCGCGCAGCGAACGGCGCACGTCGGCGCCGAACTGGGAGTTGTCGGGGATGCCGACATACAGCGTGTCGAATGGCATCGGGGTGACTCCCCGCAATGCGAAACCGCATGCGGAGAGCAGCATGAACAGCGCCAGGCAGGCGCCGCGCAGCAGCCAGGATTGGCGGGAGGAGTGCGTTTGTTGCCCGGCGAAGTACATGCTTGACCTCATCAGCCTACGACGTTGACCAGTTTGCCCGGAACCACGATGACGCGCTTGGGCGGACGGCCTTCCAGGAAGCGGGTGACTTCTTCCTGGCTGGCGGCGAGCTTCTCGATGTCTTCCTTGGGGGCGGCGGCGGCCACGCGGATCGAGCCGCGCAACTTGCCGTTGACCTGGAGCATCAGCTCGATTTCGTCCGCGATCAGCGCCGCTTCGTCCACATGCGGCCACGGCGCATCCAGCAGGTCGCCCAGTTCCTTGGCGTAACCGAGGTCTTGCCACAGGTGCCAGGTGATGTGCGGGACGACCGGATACAGCACGCGCAACAGCACGCCAAGCGTTTCGGCGTAGGCGGCGTCGGAAGCGGCATCTTCGGCCAGCTTGGCATCGTCGATGGCGTTCAGCATCTTCATGCAGGCGGACACGACGGTGTTGTACTGGATGCGCTGGTAGTCGTAGTCGGCCTGCTTGAGCAGCGTGTAGACCTCGCGGCGCAGATCCTTGACGGCGGCCTGGGCTTGCGACCAGTCGGCGCCATTGGCCAGACCGCGCGCCACGGCGTCGCGGCGGCCGTAGCTGATCGACCAGAGGCGGCGCAGGAAGCGGTTCGAGCCTTCGACGCCGGAGTCGGACCATTCAAGGGTCTGCTCGGGCGGGCTGGCGAACATGACGAACAGGCGGGCCGTGTCGGCGCCCAGCGTATCGATCAGCGATTGCGGGTCGACGCCGTTGTTCTTGGACTTGGACATCGTGCCCACGCCGCCATACGTGATGGCGGAGCCGTCCGACTTCAGCTTGGCGCCGGTGATGGCGCCACGGTCGTCATAGACGTTTTCGACGTCTTCGGGCCAGAAATACTCGATGCCCCCCTGGGGCGTCTTGCGCGAGTAGATGTGGTTCAGCACCATGCCCTGGCACAGCAGCTTGGTGAAGGGCTCGTCGAAGTTGAGCAAGCCCATGTCGCGCATGACCTTGGTCCAGAAGCGGGCGTACAGCAGGTGCAGCACGGCGTGCTCGATGCCGCCGATGTACTGGTCCATCGGCATCCAGTAGTCATTGCGCGCATCGACCATGGCGGTGTCGTTGCCAGGCGAGGTGTAGCGCATGAAATACCAGGACGAATCCACGAACGTGTCCATCGTGTCCGTTTCGCGGCGCGCGGGCTTGCCGCAGCTGGGGCAGGCGCAGGACAGGAAGGCTTCGTTCTTGGCCAGCGGGTTGCCGCTGCCGTCGGGGATCAGGTCGTCGGGCAGGACGACGGGCAGGTCTTTCTCGGGGACCGGGACGGGACCGCAATCGGCGCAGTGGATGATCGGGATCGGGGTGCCCCAGTAGCGCTGGCGCGAAATGCCCCAGTCGCGCAGGCGCCACGTGGTCTGCTTTTCGCCCAGGCCTTGCGCGCCCAGGTCGGCGGCGATGGCGTCCACGGCGTCCTTGTAGGAGAGGCCGTCGTACTTGCCCGAGTTGATGGTGCGGCCGGACTGCTTGTCGCCGTACCATTCCTGCCACGCGTCGGTGGAGTAGTCCTTGCCGGCGACGTCCACGACCTGCACGATGGGCAGGTCGTATTTCTTGGCGAAGGCGAAATCGCGCTCGTCGTGCGAGGGCACGCCCATGACGGCGCCGTCGCCGTAGGTCATCAGCACGTAATTGCCGACCCAGACTTCGACTTCGGCGCCCGTGATGGGGTGCGTGACGGACAGGCCGGTAGGCATGCCTTCCTTTTCACGCGTGGCCATTTCGGCCTCGGTCGTGCCGCCCAGCTTGCATTGCTCGATGAACGCCGACAACTGCGGATTGTTGCGTGCCGCGTGCGTGGCCAGGGGGTGTTCCGGCGCCACGGCGCAGAACGTCACGCCCATGATGGTGTCGGCGCGGGTGGTGAAGACGTACAGCTTGCCGTCCTGGATCAACTGGCCGTCCGGGCCGGCGATCTTGTGCGGGAAGGCGAAGCGCAGGCCTTCGGACTTGCCGATCCAGTTTTCCTGCATCAGGCGGACGCGCTCGGGCCAGCCGGGCAGGTCGTTCTGGACGGCGCCCAGCAGCTCGTCGGCGTAGTCGGTGATGCGCAGGTAGTAGCCGGGGATCTCGCGCTTTTCAACCAGCGCGCCCGAACGCCAGCCGCGGCCGTCGATGACTTGTTCGTTGGCCAGCACGGTCTGGTCCACCGGGTCCCAGTTCACGACCTGGGTCTTGCGGTAGGCCACGCCCTTTTCCAGCATCTTCAGGAACAGCCACTGGTTCCACTTGTAGTACTGCGGATCGCAGGCGCACATTTCGCGCGTCCAGTCGATCGCCAGGCCCATCGACTTCATCTGCTTCTTCATATAGGCGATGTTGTCGTAGGTCCACTTGGCCGGGGGCACTTTGGACTTGATGGCGGCGTTTTCCGCCGGCATGCCGAAGGCGTCCCAGCCCATGGGCATCAGGACGTTATAGCCACGCATGCGCAACTGGCGGGCCATCATGTCGTTGATGGTGTAGTTGCGCACGTGGCCCATATGCAGCTTGCCGCTGGGGTAGGGCAGCATCGAGCAGGCGTAGAACTTCGGCTTTTCGGAGCCGTCGGCGTTCTTCGCGTGTTCGTGGACCAGATAGGCGTCGCGGGCCTGCCAGTCTTGATGGGCGGCCGCTTCGACGGTAGTGGGGAGGTAACGTTCCTGCATGGGCTCGGGCACGGTGGCAAAAAAGGGTGAGCCGCCCTGCCGCGCGGACGCGGTGGCGGTCAAAACCCCTGATTATAGGAGGTGCTAGGCGCGGGCAGGGGACGGAGCCGTTTCCGGGATGCGGGCACTGGGCGAGAACGCGCCATATGCCAGGGTAACAACGCCCAGGACGGCGCCCGCGGTGACCACGCCGGGCCAGCCAAAATGGGCGTAAAGCCAGGACGATACCAGTGAACCGGTCGCTCCGCCGATGAAGTAGCAGGTCATGTAGCCGGCGGTCAGGCGGCTGCGGGCCTCCGGGCGCAGACGGTACAGGGCGCTGCTATTGGTGACATGGACGCCCTGGATCGCCAGATCCTGGATCAGGATGCCCGCAAGCAGTGCGACTACCGAGGCCTGGCCGAAGGCCAACAGGCCCCAGGACCCCAGCAGCAGGAGCAGGCCGACGCGGGTGGCCAGGTTGCCCAGGCCGCGGTCGGCCAGGCGGCCGAACCGGTTGGCGGCATAGGCGCCGGCCGCCCCCGCCAAGCCGAACAGCCCGATAGTGGTGGTGCTGTATTCATAGGGAGGGCTGGACAGCAGGAAGGTCAGCGTCGTCCACAGCATGCTGAAGGCGGCGAACAGCAGGAAACCCAGCAGCGAGCGGGCGCGGAACAGCGGTTCTTCTATGAACATGCGCAGGATCGAGCCCAGCAGGCGCGGGTAGCTCATCGACGTGGGGCTCTGGTAGCGCGGCAGCAGGCGCCAGAGGGCGGCCGACATGGCCGTCATCAGGATGGCGGCCACCCAGTACACCGTACGCCAACTGCCCACGTCGGCCAGCGCGCCGGCGACGGTGCGGGCCAGCAGAATGCCCAGCAACAGGCCGCTCATGACGGTGCCGACCGCCTTTCCGCGTTCGTGCGGCGCCGCCAGCGTGGCGGCGAAGGGCACGAGGATCTGGGCGACGACGGACAGCATGCCGGTCAGCGCCGTGCCTACCAGCAGCACGGCGACGCTGGTGGCGAAGGAAGAAATCAGGAGGCCGCCCGCGGACAGCAGCGTCATCAGGACGATCAGGCTGCGCCGTTCGAACATGTCGCCCAGCGGCACCAGCAGCATCAGTCCCAGCGCGTAGCTAAGCTGGGCGGTGGTGACGATGGCGCCGGCCGTCGCGTTGGAGAGCGAAAACTGCTGGCCGATCGTGTGCAGCAGCGGCTGCGCGTAGTAATTGCTGGCGACGGCCAGGCCGGTGGCGACCGACATCAGCAGGATGATCGGTGCGGTCAGCGTGGGCGTCGCGGGGGGAGAAGTGTCGGCGGGTGAAGCGGAAGTCATGGATGGCAGGCGGGAGGGTGATGCGGGGCGCGCGTGGGCGACGAACAGGGGCGAAGCAGGGGAACGCGGGCAGACGTCAGGCGCCGATGCCGCCGGGCGTCTCCTGGTCGTGTTTGATCAGCAGTTTCTTCAGCAGTCCGGCCATTTGCTTGCGTTCGGCCGGCGATAGCGGGTCCAGCAGTTCGTTCAGGTCTTTCAGATAGTCCTTCAACACCAGCTTGATTACGCGCAGCCCTTCCGTGGTCAGCGACACGATGATGCCGCGCCGGTCGTCGGGGTTGGGATTGCGGACCAGCAGGCCGGCCTGTTCCAGGCGGTCCAGGCGGTTGGTCATGGCGCCGGAGGTCAGCAGCAGGGCCTCGACCAGCTTCTGCGGATTCATGGCGTGGGGCGCGCCAGTGCGGTACAGCGTGGCCAGGACGTCGAATTCGCCCTGATGCAGGTTGTAGCGGCGGAAGCTGCGGTTCACGTTGCGGGCGGCAAAGGCGTTCAAGCGGAACACCCGGGTGACGACCGTCATGGCCGCGAAATCCTGGTTGGGACATTCCGCGGTCCATTGCGAGATCACCTGGTCGACAAGGTCATTCATGGAGAATCCGAATTTGCTTTGATATGAAGTTTCTTTACATTGAGATAAATTCTAACAGCAGGACCGGACGCTACGCAATGCGCGCGGCAAAAAAGAAGGGCCCGCCTCTTTCGAGGCGGGCCCTTCCGGCTTGACCGGATACTCGCGCGAATTACTGCGCGGCGTCCTTCAGCTTCTTGAGCGGGCGAACCTTCACCTTGACCGAAGCCGGCTTGGCGGGGAACCAGCGCTCGACGCCAGTGAACGGATCCTTGCCGAAGCGCTTGGCCTTGGCCGGAACCTTCTGCACGGCAACCTTGAACAGGCCGGGCAGCGTGAATTCGCCAGCGCCCTTCTTGTCCACGGAACCCAGCACCGAGGTTTCCAGGCTGGCCAGGACGGCCTTGACGGCCTTGGCTTCAACGCCGGATTGCTCAACGATGTAAGCAACCAGTTGGGTCTTGTTCAGGGCAGCCTTGATGGCCTTGGGTGCAGCAGCGACCTTCTTGGCGGCGACGGCCTTCTTTGCTGCGGGCTTCACAGCGGGTTTGGCGGCGGTTGCCTTCTTTGCGGGCGCCTTGACGGCGGGCTTGGTGACTTTCTTGGCAGGAGCTTTTGCTTTCGTGGCCATGGTCAAAATCCGTAGTTGAGGACATGGAGCAGCGCGGGCCGGTTATCGGCTTTTAACGCTACGCGCCCGATGATAGCGGAAGACTTGAAGTTCTTGCGGCTTTCTAGCGGGTTTTAAGCCACTGTTTGTTGTTTTCGACGCAGAAAGTGCTTGCTGCAAGGGCTTCTGCAATACGTCGTGACATTCGAGGCCTATTTTTGCGGAACATCGCAGCACTGAACCATTGGCGCCGAGCGTGTTCCAATTGCGTGCGGCGCGCGGGGATATTGTTGAACGCCGGCTTGCTGGCCAGGCCGATTGGCGTTCGTTCCCGCGCGGGAACAACCCAAGCATGGATTGAAGCTCTTATATGTTGTTGATGAAAAAGTTTGCAGCGGGCCTGCTCGTTGCGGCAGCGTGCGTGTCCGGCGCGATGGCGCAATCGATGCCGCAGCCGGTGCTGTCGGCCAAAGCCTGGCTGCTGCTGGACGAGACCAGCGGCCAGGTGATCGCGTCGCATGCCGCCACCACGCGGATCGAACCCGCGTCGCTGACCAAGATCATGACCGCCTACGTCGTGTTCGAGGCGCTGAATAAAAAGGAAGTGACACCCGGCCAGCTGGTCGTGATCTCGACGCGCGCCTGGAAGGTGCCCGCGGGCAGCTCCAAGATGTTCCTGGAGCCGGGCTCCAAAGTGCCGGTGGATGAGCTGCTGCGCGGCCTGATGATCCAATCGGGCAATGACGCGGCGATTGCGCTGGCCGAAGCGGTGTCGGGCAGCGTCGAAGCCTTTGTGGCGCGGATGAACGACACCGCCGCAAGGCTAGGGTTGCACGCGACGCATTTCGCCAGCCCCCACGGCCTGCCGGATCCGGGCACCTACTCCACGGCCAGCGACCTGTCCATCCTGGCCACGCGCTTCATCCGCGACTACCCCCAGCTGTACAAGACCTACGATTCCGCCAAGCAGTTCACGTTCAACAAGATCACCCAGCCGAACCGCAACCGGCTGCTGTGGCTGGACCCCAGCGTGGATGGCCTGAAGACGGGCCATACGGAATCCGCCGGCTATTGCATCGTGGCGACGGCGCGCCGGCCCAACGGCGCCGACCAACGCCGCCTGATCACGGTGGTGGTGGGCACGGCATCGGACAAACTGCGCACCCAGGAAAGCCGCGAGTTGCTGGAATGGGGGTTTCAGGGATTCAATACCATCAAGCTGTACGCGCGCGGCCAGGCCGTGGCCACGCCTGAAGTCTGGAAAGGCGAAAGCGACAGCCTGAAGGCCGGCTTTTCGCGGGACGCCTACGTGACCGTGCCCGCGGGCGCCAAGGTAGAACCCGTGTGGACGCCGCAAGAGCCGTTGGTGGCGCCCATTGCGGCACAGGACACCGTGGGGGCGCTGCGGGTGCTGGTGGACGGCAAGCCGTCCATGCAGTTCCCGGTGGTGGCGCTGGAGCCGGTGGCGGAGGCGGGTTTCGCTGGACGGGCGTGGGATTCCGTCCGGTTGTGGTGGCGCGGCCATTCGAGTTGAACCGGGCAGGCGCGTCGGGTGACGACAAGGAGGTGTGCGATGGCAGTGAGCTTTCCTGGAGGGCCGGCCGCCGCACCCGGGCCGGATGATCCGCTGGCGCTGCTGTCCGCCTGCCATGGACGGATCGCTCGCCAATGCGCTACCTTGGCGCGGCTGGCGGCGCATCTGCCCGCGCACGGCAGCGATGCGGCGGCGCAGACGGCCGCCGCCAGCGTGGCGCGCTATTTCGACACCGCCGCGGCGCACCATCACGAAGACGAGGAAGCGGATCTTTTTCCGGCCTTGATTGAGTCGATGGCGGGATCCGACGCCGGCTGCCTGCACGCGCTGGTGCAAGGGCTCGTGGCCGAACATCGGCGCCTGGCGGACCTCTGGGCGCCGCTGCGGACCTTGCTGTCCGAGATCGCCGCCGGGCAGCCTGCCGTTTTGCCGCCGTCGCAGGTGCAAGCGTTCACCGAGGCCTATGCGGCGCATATCCAGCGCGAAGAAGATGAACTGCTGCCGATGGCTGCGCGTTTGATTTCCGACGATGCGTTGGCCGATATCGGACAGGCAATGAAGGCGCGGCGCGGCGGCGGCGCAAGCTGAGCCGGGACGCCAAGCAGTCGGAAAATGGCGCTACGATGCCTTTAGCCGGCGCATCGGGCGCTGGAATCTTCGCATTCACGCCATGAACCGCCACCGCGCATTCCGCCAGAAATTGCAGGATCCCGTTTTGATGCATGCCATGTCGGCGCATAACCCGATGTCGGCTCGCTTGGCGGCCGAGGCCGGGTTCGATGCGATCTGGGGCAGCGGTTTTGAACTCTCGGCAAGCTATGCGGTGCCCGACGCCAGCATTCTTTCCGCGTCGCAGCATCTGGACATGATGCGGGCCATTGCGGCCGCGGTCCAGGTGCCGGTCATCGCGGACATCGACACGGGATTCGGCAACGCCGTCAATGTGTCGTACATGCTGCCGCAATACGAAGCGGCGGGCGTGTCGGCGGTGGTGATGGAAGACAAGACCTTTCCGAAGGACACTAGCCTGCGCGCGGATGGCCGGCAGGAACTGGTGCGCGTGGAGGAATTCCAGGGCAAGGTCGAAGCGGCCTGCGCCGCGCGGCGCGATCCGGATTTCTGCGTGATCGCCCGCACCGAAGCCCTGATCGCGGGCCTGGGCCAAGACGAGGCGTTGGCGCGCGCGCACGCTTACGCGTCGGCGGGCGCCGACGCCATCCTGATCCATTCCAAGCAAAACACGCCGGACGAGATCGTGCGCTTCGCGCAGGCCTGGACAGGCCGCGTGCCGTTGGTGCTGGTGCCCACCGCCTATCCGCAGTTGCGTGAATCGGATATCCAGGCGTTGGGCAAGGTGGGGCTGGTGATCTACGGCAACCATGCCATCCGCGCGGCCGTCGGCGCGATGCGCGACGTTTTCGCCCGCATCCGCCAAGACGGCGGCATCCACGGCGTGGACGCCGGCTTGCCGACGGTGAAAGAGATCATCGCGCTGCAGGGAGACGCCCGCATGCGCGAGCTGGAACGCCGTTATCTGAAATAAGGCTGACGGCGGCGCGTTGCGCCAGCCCGGTCGAGCGATTACGCTAGGCGGCCTTGTCCGCAGGGATGCACGGCCGGACGAAGCAACCAAAAAAGGGGAATAGGACAGGATGACGCAGGGGGCTAGAAATCTGGCGGGCCGCATGTTTGGCTCATGGGTCGATGACGTCAACAAGCTGACTCTGCGCGCCGACTTGTCGGCCGGCCTGCTGGGCGCGCTGCTGGTGCTGCCGCAAGGGGTTGCGTTCGCGATGTTGGCGGGACTGCCTGCCGAGTACGGGCTGTATTCCGCCATCGTCCCCTGTATTGTCGCGGCGTTGTTCGGGTCCAGCCGCCATGTCATGTCGGGCCCCACAAACGCGAATTCGCTGGCGCTGTTCGCCGTGCTGACGCCCCTGGCCGCGGCGGGCAGCCCGGGCTATATCCAGCTGGCGCTGGCGGTGACGGTGCTGGTCGGCATCATGCAATGGCTGGTGGGCGTGTTGCGCCTGGGTTCGCTGGCGCATTTCATTTCGCCGTCGGCCTTGTTCGGCTTTACCAGCGGCGCCGCGCTGCTGATCGCGGTGCATGCCTTGAAGGACGCGCTGGGCGTGCCGTCGCCGGCCTCGCATGGGGCAGGCGCGCTGCTGGTCAGCGTGGGCACGCATATCGGCGATGTGCACAAAGGCGCCTTGCTGGTGACCCTGGTCACGCTGGGTGTGGCGTTGCTGGTGCGCCGGCTGGACAAGCGCAAGCCCTACATGCTGCTGGGACTGGTGGCGGGGGCGCTGGCGGCGGCCGCGTTCAATAAGTGGGCCGTGCCGCAGGGCGGCGTGCCGGTGTCGGTCGTGGGCGCCATCGCCCAGCCCTGGCCGCCGTTTCATGTGCCCAGCGTGGATTGGCGCACGCTGCCCGATCTGCTCAGCCTGGCCTTCGCGTTGACGATCGTGGCCTTGGCGCAATCGATCTCCATCGCCAAGGCCGTGGCGACGCGCTCCGGGCAGCGCATCGACGCCAACCGGGAATTCATGGGGCAGGGGCTGTCCAACATCGTGGGCGGCTTCTTCTCCTGCTATCTGTCCTGCGGGTCGCTGAACCGGTCCATCCCCAACTACGAAGCCGGGGCGAAGACGCCGCTGGCGGCCGTGTTTTCCGCTGTGCTGCTGGTGGTGCTGGTGGCCTTGTCGGCGCCGTTGTTGGCGATGATTCCCAATGCGGCGATTTCGGGTTTGCTGCTGCTGGTGGCGTGGACCTTGCTGGATATTCCGCGCTGGCGCCAATTGATCCGGATGCAGCCGGGCGAGTGCGCGATTGCCGGCGCCACGCTGGCAGCCACCGTCACGATCCGCATGGAAGTGGCGATTCTGCTGGGGACGGTGCTGTCGTTGATGGCGTATCTGCACCGCACCTCGCGGCCGGCGATGCGCACCATGGGCTTCGATTCCCGTGGGCTGGACCGGCGCTTCGTCGTGCTGGAGCACCACGAAGACGCGTTGCCCGAGTGCCCGCAGTTGAAGCTGCTGCGCATGGAAGGTTCGATCTATTTTGGCGCGGCGGCGCATGTCGCCCAGCGCCTGCACGAGTTGCGGGCGGCGCCGGATGCGCCACGCCATCTGCTGGTGATGGCCAAGAGCATGAACTTCATCGATCTGGCCGGCGCGCAGGTGTGGGAAGACGAATTGGCCGCGCGGCGCGCGATGGGCGGTGACTTGTATTTCCACCGGCCGCGGCCCGAAGTGCTGGACATGTGGCGCCGCACCGGCTTTCTGGATCGTCTGGGCGCCGACCATATTTTCCCCGACAAGGCCACGGCGCTGCACACCATCTACGGCAAGCTGGACCCGGCGATCTGCGCGGGCTGCAAGGCCCGGATCTTCTGGGAATGCCAGCCGCAAAACCCGCAAAGCGAACACTGACGCGCCTCGCCGGCGCGCCGGTCAAGGGGCTTCGGTGCCCAGGTAGGCGGCGCGCACGCGAGGGTCCGCCGCAATGGCGGCGGGGTCGCCTTCGGCCATCAAGGCGCCGCGCACCAAGACCGCGATGCGGTCCGCATGCTTGAACACGACGTCCAGGCTGTGTTCGGTGAACAACACGGCAATGCGTTGCGTGTCGGCCAATTGGCGCGTCAGCCGCATCAGCGCATGGCGCTCGTTCGTGGCCATGCCGGCCGTGGGTTCGTCCATCAGCAGCAAGCGCGGCTGGTGCGCCAGTGCCATCGCCAGCTCCACCCGTTTAACGTCGCCATACGCCAGCGTGCCGCAGGCGGCATCGGCCTTGTCGGCCATTTGCACTTGCGCCAGCAAGGCCATGGCTTCCTCGGCGGCATGGCGGGCAGCGCGGCGCCAGGGGTTGAACAGCAGCCGGTCGCGCGACAGCAGGGCCGTCTGCACGTTTTCGCGCACGGTCATGGAGCGGAAGGTGGCGGCGGTCTGGAACGTGCGGCCCACGCCCAGCCTGCAGATCTTGCCGGCGGACAGGCCCACCAGTTCGCGGCCGTCCAGGCGGACGGATCCGGAATCGGGGCGCAGTTGACCGCCCAGCACGTTGAAGCAGGTGGATTTGCCGGCGCCATTCGGGCCGATCAGCGCCAGCATCCGGCCCGCTTCCAACGTGAAAGACACGCCGGCCAGCGCATCGATGCCGCCGAACGATTTGCGCAGCGCGTCGACCTGGAGCAAGGCATTGGCCGATGTCATGCGCGCCTCCTGCCCAGCCGTGCGGCGGCGCCGGCCAGGCCTTCGGGAAACGCCATGACCAGCGCCAGGATGGCCAGGCCAAGCACGGCGTGCCAGTATTCGGTGCTGCGCGCCGCCACGTCCTGCAGCCAGGTGTAGGCGGCCGCGCCCACCAGCGGCCCCGCCAGCGTCTGCAGGCCGCCCAGCAACACCATGACCAGCCCGTCGACCGAACGGCTGACCGCCAGTACGTCTGGCGCGATGCTGCCCTTGGAGAACGCGTAGAGCGATCCGGCCAGCCCGGCAGCGAAAGACGCGGCGACAAAACCGGCCCACTGCACGCGCCGGGTCTCCATGCCCAGCGCCTCGGCGCGCATCGAGGAATCGCGCACGCCGCGCAACGCGTAGCCCAGCGGTGAAAACGCCAGGCGGCGCAGCCAGGCGATGCCTGCTGCGCACAATGCCAGCGTGACGTAATAGAACCAGGGGCCTTGCGCCAGCCAGGTCGACGGCCACACGCCGATCAGGCCATTGCTGCCACCGGTCACATCGTCCCATTGGTAGGCGAGCGCCCATAGGATCTGCGCCACGGCGAGCGTCAGCATCGCCAGGTACACGCCGGACAACCGTACGCAGAACCACCCGAACAGCAGCGCGCCAAAGGCGGCGGCGAACGGGCCCAGCAGCAATGCGGCCTCCATCGGCACGGCGGCCAGCTTCAACAGCAGCGCGGCGCCGTAGGCGCCCAGGCCGAACCAGGCGGCATGGCCGAAAGAGGTCATGCCGGCCAGTCCCGTCAGAAAATGCAGGCTGGCCGCGAACAGCGCGGCGATCAGGATCTCGGTCATCAGGATGCCCAGATACGGCCAGTACAGGGCGGCGACGGGAACCAGCGCCAGCAGGGCCAGCAGCAAACCGTAGGTCAGGCGCAGTCGCCGGCCCGCGGGGGCGATGGGACATTCCGGCGCCCCAGTGTGCGAGGCGGGCGCCGGCGGTTTGCCCAGCAGGCCCCAGGGCCGCACCACCAGCACCACGGCCATCACGGCAAATTCGGCCAGCAGCGTCAGCTTGGACAGGTTGAACAGCCAGGGGCCGATCTGGACCTGGCCCAGGAACACGAACACGGCTTTGACCGAGCAGATGAGGAGCGCGGCGAGGAACGCGCCCGGTATCGATCCCAGGCCGCCCACCACCACCACCACGAAGGCGCTGGCGATGATTTCCAGGTCCAGGCCCAGGGTCGCGGGTACGCGCGGCGCGGCCAATGCGCCGCCCAGGCCGGCCAGGAATGCCCCCAGTGTGAAGGCGGACGTGAACAGCCATGCCTGGTTCACGCCCAGCGCGGCCAGCATGCTGCGGTTTTCTGCGGCAGCACGCAGCAGCCGGCCCCAGCGCGTGCGCATCAGCAGCAACCACAGCAGGCCCAGCACCACCGGGCCGGCGGCGATCAGCAACAGGTCGTATTGCGGGTAGCGGCGCCCCAGGATCTGCACGGCGCCGGACAGGCCGGGGGCGCGCGCGGCAAACAGGTCTTCGGGGCCCCAGACCGCCAGCGCGGCGTCGCCGATGATCAGCACCAGGGCGAAGGTGGCCAGCAACTGGAACAGTTCGGGCGCCTGGTACAGCCGCTTGAGCACCAGCCATTCGGCGGCCGCCCCGATCAAGCCGGTGGCCAGGGCAGCCAGCAGCAAGCCGGCCCAATAGCCGGCGCCGTCGCCGAAATACGTGGTGAACGTCCAGGCCAGGTAGATGCCCAGCATGTAGAACGACCCGTGCGCGAAGTTCACCACGCGGGTCACGCCGAAGATCAGCGACAGGCCCGCGGCGACCAGGAACAGCGCGCTGGCGTCCGCCAGGCCGTTAAGCAGCTGCGACAGCAGCCCGGACAGGCTCATCAGTGCGCGGGACGCATCTTGCGGACTTGTTCGTCGGGCGGCTGCAGGCGCGCGCCGTCGATATAGGCGAAGTCCTTCATGATGCCCTTGCCGTCTTCCACGGCCGTCACGCCCACGTAAACGCCCATCGTGGATTGATGGTCGATCTTGCGGTACTGGATCTGTCCATAAGGCGTGTCCACCTTCAGGCCGGCGAAGGCGTCCACCAGCTTTTCGGTGTCGACCGCGCCCGCCGCCTTCAGGCCCTGGGCGATGGACATCAGCGACGCATAGCCCACGACCGAGCCCACTTTGGGAGTTTCGTTATAGCGTTTCTTGTAGGCGTCGACGAAGGCGTTGTTGGCCGGCGTATCGATGGCGTACCAGGGGTAGCCGGTGACGATCCAGCCCGACGGCGTATCGGCGCCCAGCGGCTCCAGGTATTCCGGTTCGCCCGACAGCACCGACACGACTGCGCGGTTTTCGAACAGGCCGCGCGTGTTGCCTTCACGGACGAAGCGGGTCAGGTCGGCCGCGAACAGCACGTTGAAGATGGCGTCGGGCTTGGCGTCGGCCAAGGCTTGCACCACGGCGCCGGCGTCCACCTTGCCCAGCGGCACGGCCTGTTCGGCCACGAATTCCACGTCGGACTGGAACGACTTCATCATGGCCTTGAACGTGGCCACGGCGGACTGCCCGTATTCATAGTTGGGATACACGATGGCCCAGCGCTTCTTGCGCAAGGCCAGCGCCTTGGGCGCCAGCGCGGCCACGTGCATCCACGTGGAAGGCCGCAAGCGGTAGGTGTAGCGGTTGCCTTCCTGCCAGGTGATCTTGTCGGTCAGCGGCTCGGCGGCCAGGAAGAACACCTGCTGCTGCTTGGCGAAGTCGGTCAGGGCCAGTCCGGTGTTGGACAGGAAGCCGCCGAACAGCAGCTCGACTTTTTCGCGCGCCAGCAGTTCCTGGGCGGCGCGCACGGAATCGCCGGGGTTGCCGTTGTCGTCGCGCGAGATGACTTCCAGCTTCCGGCCCAGCACGCCGCCTTCGGCGTTGACTTGTTCAAGCGCCAGCTGCCAGCCTTTCTTGTAGGGGCCCAGGAAGGCGGGGATGGCCTTGTAGCTGTTGATCTCGCCGATGCGGATCGGCGGCTCCTTGTCTTTGGCGACGGCTACGGCGACCGGGGTCAGTGCCAGGGCCAGGAGCGCGGGCGCGACGGCGCGGCGCAGCAGGGTAAGGCTGGGACGAAGCATGGCAGGGTATCGCAGGCAAGAGGGGGATCGGGCGTCGCCGCGCGGCACGGGGCGCTGCTGGTTGCGGCCCAATTGAAACACGCGCCTTTGCCAGGCGGCAATAGAAGCTTGCCCTGCATGGGGCGGCCAGGAAGCGGTCAATAAAAATGGCGGCCTTGCTGCGCACGCTTGTGGCCCCCAGGGGGTGGCTTCACCGAGAGGCGGCCGGGCAATAAAAAAAGCCCTGCAATGCAGGGCTCTTTTGGACTCACCAGAAGACCGGCTGAATTACTTCAGCTTGGTTTCCTTGTAGTCAACGTGCTTGCGAGCGACCGGATCAAATTTCTTGATCAGCATCTTCTCGGGCATGTTGCGCTTGTTCTTGGTGGTCGTGTAGAAATGACCCGTGCCGGCAGTCGACTCGAGCTTGATCTTTTCGCGGATACCTTTGGCCATGTCGTGCTCCTAGTATGGTGATTGTAGGGGAGGCCGATTAGGCGATTTCGCCGCGGGCACGCATGTCGGCCAGGACGGCGTCGATGCCGTTCTTGTCGATCGTGCGGATGGCCTTGGCCGAAACACGCAGGCGGACCCAGCGGTTTTCGCTTTCAACCCAGAACCGGCGCGATTGCAGGTTCGGCAGGAAGCGACGCTTGGTCTTGTTGTTTGCGTGCGAAACATTGTTGCCCACCATCGGGCCTTTGCCGGTCACTTGGCATACGCGTGCCATGGATGCACCTCTTTATGTCGTTCTTTTCGCGCATCGCTTGGGGGGTAGACAGGGTTTTAGCCGCCGGGCTGTGTGGGAAGCGCAATGTGTTGCCTGTTGCGCTGCCTTTGCCGGCCACCCAGTCTTAGTGGATGAGGGGGATCGGGATCCGCCCGTGCTTATACCCGCTGCCTGCCACCCGCTGAAATCCATGCTTGGAATTCTTGCCGAATTCCTGGACCGGATTTCTCAACGCTACGCGGTTGGGGTCAGAGTGCTGCACTACAAAGCATAGTAGTCCAACACGGGAAACTTCATGTGAAGACTTAGATTCTAATACGAAAAAGCCAAATAAATCAAGTGGCCCTGGCTACGCGGTATGCGTCTGCGCGACACGGCCCGATAACCAGGACAGGCAGGCGCAGGTGGCCAAGGTGGTCGTCAGGGGCAGGGCGCTGTCCGTTTGCCAGGCGCTGACGGCGAAACCGGCCAACGCGCCGCAAGACAATTGAAGTGTCCCCAATAAGGCGGAGGCCGCGCCCAGGCGCTTGCCCTGGTCCGACAGCGCCAGCGCCGCCGAGTTCGGGTTCACAAAGCCCTGGCTGCCCATGTAGGCGATCAGGCACAGCATCAACAGGGGCAGCGTCATCCAGCCGGCCAGCGTCAGCGCCACGGCCGCGAGGCTGGCGATGGCCAGCGAGGTCAGGGCCTTGCGTTGCAGTTGGCGGGGCTTGTAGGTGCGCAGTAGCCGAGCGCTGATCTGCGAACAGATGATGAGCGACAGCGCGTTGGTGCCGAACAGCAGGCCGTAATACTGTGGCGGCACCCCGTACAGTTCGATGAAGACGCGCGGCGATCCGATGATGTAGGCGAACATGCCGGCCTGGCCGAAGCCGCCCGCCAGGCTGTGCGCCATGAAGCCGCGATGCGCGAACAGGTCGCGGTAGTTGCGCAGGATGGTGCTCCAGCGCAGGTGCACGATGCGTTCCGGCGCCAGCGATTCCTTCATGATCTTCGCCACCGCCAGCATCAGCATGGCGCCGCCGGCCAGCATGATCCAGAACAGGCTGCGCCATGAGGCGATGGCCAGCAATTGGCCGCCGGCAAGCGGCGCCAGAATCGGAGCCAGGCCCATGATCAGCATCAGCAGCGACATCGCGCGCGCCGCCTCATGGGTTTCATAGTGGTCGCGGATGACCGCGCGGGGAATCACGATGCCCGCTGCGCCGCCCATGGCCTGCACGACGCGCCAGCCCGTCAGGGCCTCGACCGAGCCCGACAGGGCGCAGCCCAGCGATGCCACCATGAACAGCGCCAGGCCCACCATCAGCGGCGGCTTGCGGCCGTAGCGGTCGGCCATCGGGCCGTAGAACACCTGCGCCAACGCCAGCCCGATGAGGTAGGCCGCCAGCGTGCGTTCGACGTCGCCGCGCGGCACGCCCAGGTTCGCCGCGATGGTCGGGAACGCGGGCAGGTACATGTCGATGGCGAACGGGCCGATCGCCGTCAGCGCGCCCATGAGAATGAGCCAACCGGGCAGGCTGCTGCGGGAAACGGGTGATGGGGGCATGGTGGTCGCGGTAAAACGCAGAGACAGGGCGCGCATGCATTTGATTGCACGGTTTGCGCCAAGCCAGCGACTGTATCACGGGTAACCTGACACGCAAATTTCAGCTATTTTCCGATACAGTCGTGAGCGTCCGTAAAGTACTCAGAGGAGAAGTCGTGAATCCTTTGCTATCTGTTGTGGAACGCAAGCTTGAGGCCTTGCCCGTCCCCGTCCAACTGGTGCTGCCTGACGGCGCCGTGCTCGGACCTCCTGATCCGCGCGTCCGTTTCGTGGCGCACGACAAGACGGCGCTGGCCCACCTGGCCGAGGGCGCCGTGGGCGTGCTGGGGCAGGACTACGTGGAAGGCCGCATCGACATCGAAGGCAATATGCGCGACGTGATGGCTGCGGCGTCGGCCCTGCTGCCGGGTTCGCCGGTCGACGCGGCACGCGGCGGCTGGCTGACGGAGCTGGTCCGCAAGGTGATGTCCGTGTGGCGGCACTCCGTCGAGCGCGACGCCAAGCAGATCGAATTCCATTACGACCTGTCCGACGATTTCTACGCCCTGTGGCTGGATCCGCGCCGCGTCTATTCCTGCGCCTATTACCGCACGCCGGACATGACGCTGGCCCAGGCCCAGGAAGCCAAGCTCGATCACATCTGCCGCAAGCTGCGGCTGCATGCGGGCGAACGCTTTCTGGACGTGGGGGCGGGGTGGGGCGGATTGCTGCTGTGGGCCGCCGAACACTACGGCGTGGACGCCACGGGCATCACGCTGTCGCGCAACCAGCACGCCCACGTCACGAAACTGATCCAGGAAAGGGGCCTGGCCGGCCGGGTCCGCATGGAATTGCTGGACTACCGCAAGCTGGACGAATCCACGCCTTACGACAAGATCGCGTCGGTGGGCATGTTCGAGCACGTGGGGCGGGCGCAGCTGGAAGGCTATTTCGCCAAGCTGCGCCGCCTGCTCAAGCCGGGCGGCCTGATCATGAACCATGGCATCACCGCGGCCGGGGTCTACAACCCCGAGTTGGGCAACGGCATGGGCGAATTCATCGAAAAGTACATCTTCCCCGGCGGCGAACTGACCCACATCAGCGTCGTCATGGAAGCCATGACCAATGGCGGCCTGGAGGAGGTGGACGTGGAGAACCTGCGGCCGCACTACGCGCGCACGTTGTGGGCCTGGAGCGATGCGCTGGAGGCCCGCCTGCCCGAGGCCGCGCAAGTGCTGGGCGGCGAGCAGGGCGCGCGGTCGCTGCGGGCGTACCGGCTGTACCTGGCCGGCTGCGCCATGGCGTTCGAGCATGGGTGGATCGCCTTGCACCAGATCCTGGGCCAGCCCCCGGCGACCGGCCGTCCGGACGAACTGGACAATCCCGCGGACCTTTCGTATCCGTGGCGGCGAGACTATATGTATGGCGGCGAGACGGGCCGTTGAGAAGGGGCGCAGGCGGGCTCGCCTCAGCCGGTTTCCGTCCTTGCCGCCTTGATGCGAGAGGCGGGCCAAGCGAATGGGTTTCAGCTGAACACAGGCTGAAAATTGGCCAAATACTATCGTTTCAGGTGCGCGAAACTGCACTTTCCGGCCGTCCTGGAACCGATAGTATGTATTAATAAGAGCAAAATATTTACTGAATGTATCTTTGTTTTGAATGCGGGTTTTCTTAGGGGAATTTCGTAATCTCCCTCTAGTCGATGGGGGTTATCCCGTAGCTTTTTTGCCGGGAATGTATCTGTTTTGTTCAGGCCGAGGGTTGGGTGGCGCAGTAATTTCGTTTAAGATGCTGCCTTCTTCGTTCAGTTTGTTCACTTTCTGCGGGTTTTCAAAAACCTTGTTTTTGAAGCTCCTGTCTTAGCAAGATTCCGCACCGCTTGCGGATCCTCTTGTCGCTAGTGTCGGTTTGTATTGGCGGTTCTGCCCGTCTTCCGCACAACCCCCTTAGCTCCATGGCACTTCCGGGCCAAGCCCGGCGTGTGTCCCTGAACCTATGGAGGCAAAAGCCAAATGCGTTTTACCCCTGTCAAGACCCTGGCCGCCGCGGCCGTTCTGTTTGCGTTTGCCGGCGCGGCCCAAGCCGCCGACGCACCGCAATGCGAAATCAAGCGTCCGGTCAATTTCGGCGCCATGAACTGGGAATCCAACCTGGTCCTGGTTGATGTCGAACGTTTCATCATGGAAAAGGGCTACGGCTGCAAGACCGAAACCCTGCCGACGGAAACCTTGCCCGCCCTGGCCGCGCTTGAGCGCGGCGACCTGGATATCAATACCGAAATCTGGCTCAACAGCGTGGCCGATCCCTGGGATCGCGCCGAAAAGACCGGCAAGGTTAAGCGCATCGGCGATCTCTACATGGGCGCCGAAGGCTGGTATATCCCCCGCTACACGGCGGAACGCCTGCCTGAACTGAAGTCCGCGGCCGACCTGCCGAAGTTCAAGGACAAGTTCAAGGATCCCGAAGAGCCCGGCAAGGGCCGTTTCTACGGCTGCCCGGCGGGTTGGGGTTGCGAGATCACCAGCAACAACCTGTTCCACGCGCTGAAACTGGACGACAGCTACACGCTGTACTCGCCCGGCACGGGCGCGGCGCAGAAGGCGGCGCTGATGTCGGCATACAAGCGCAAGCAGAACGTGGTCTTCTACTACTGGTCGCCCACGCCGCTCGTCGGCGCGATGGATCTCGTCAAGCTGGACATGCCGCCCTTCGACGCCGAAAAGCACAAGTGCCTGACGTCGTCCAAGTGCGCCAACCCCGAGCCCAGCGCCTATCCCGACAATCCCGTCTTCACCGCGGTGAATACCAAGTTCTCTGAAGAAGCGCCCACGCTGACCGCCTTCCTGGCCAAGGTGTCGGTGCCGCTGCCGGTGATCAATGAAACGCTGGCCCACATGGAAGAGTCTGGCGACGATTCCAGCACCGTGGCCAAGTGGTTCCTGAAGAACAAGCCCGACGTCTGGACCAAGTGGGTCCCCGCCGACGTCGCCGGGCGCGTCCAAAGCGCGCTGTAACGCATCGTGGTGCAGGCCTCGCGCCGCTTCGGCGCGTGCCGGCCCGGCCAGCAGGAAAGTCTTCCAGCTTGTCGGGCCGCCTCAAGGGAAAAAGCCCCGTGCGGGCAAGTTGCCCTGGGCTTTTTCCCCTGGGATGGCTGTTTGCCGGACGCCCGTGTCCGGACGCAAGCCGTTGGCGCCGTCCGTCCTGCAGCCTGTTTCCGTCAAGGAAACCGCCCGGCTGCATGGACATCCGGTCTTTCGGAGTATCCGGCGGCGACCGCCGCCGTAAGCGCCCCAGAATGGAGTCGAAACAATGTTTCCTGAAATTATTCCCGCCCGTCAGGTAAGGGCGGCGATCGACGGGTTCGTCGATCACCTGGTCACCAATTACGCGGACACGCTCGAGACCCTGTCTCAGCCGGTCCTGCACGCCTTGGTGTGGTTGGAGCAACTGCTGCGCAACTCGCCCTGGTGGGCGGTGGTCGCCGTGACCGTGGCCATCGCGTGGGGCGTCAGCCGCCGCATCGGCCTGAGCCTGGCGATGGGCGCGCTGCTGTGCGTGATCGGCGTGCTGGGCTTGTGGGACGCCGGCATGCAGACGCTGGCGCTGATGATCATGGCGGCCGGCCTGTCGGTGCTGATCGGCATTCCGCTGGGCGTGCTGATGGCGCGCGTGAACTGGCTGCGCTCCATCATGCTGCCGGTGCTGGACGTGATGCAGACCATGCCCAGCTTCGTGTACCTGATTCCGGTCGTGATGCTGTTCGGCCTGGGCAAGATCCCCGCCATCATCGCCACCGTGATCTACGCCGTGCCGCCGCTGATCCGTCTGACCGACCTGGGCATCCGCCTGGTCGACCGCGAAGTGCTGGAAGCCTCGCGGGCGTTCGGCGCCAATCCGCGCCAGCAATTGTTCGGCGTGCAGTTGCCGCTGGCCTTGCCCAACATCATGGCTGGCATCAACCAGACCACGATGATGGCCTTGTCGATGGTGGTGATCGCCTCGATGATCGGCGCGCGCGGCTTGGGTTATGAAGTGCTGTTGGGGATCAACCGTCTGGAAGTGGGCCGCGGCCTGCTGGCGGGCTTGGGTATCGTGGTGCTGGCCGTGCTGTTCGACCGGATCACGCAATCGTATGGACAGCGCATGCGCATGGGAGGCCAGCGATGAGCAAGATCGAGGTCAAGAACATCTACAAGGTCTTCGGTTCGCATCCGAAGAAATGGCTGGAAGCCGCGCAGAACGGCATGAGCAAGGAACAGCTGCTGGCCGAAAGCGGCCACACGCTGGGCCTGCGCGACATCAGCCTGTCGATTGAAGAAGGCAGCATCTACGTCATCATGGGCTTGTCGGGTTCCGGCAAGTCGACGCTGATCCGCCATTTCAACCGCCTGATCGAGCCCAGCGCGGGCCACATCCTGGTCGACGGCGTGGACGTGGTCAGCCTGAACAAGCGCGACCTGGAAGTCTTCCGCCAGAAGAAGATGAGCATGGTGTTCCAGCGCTTTGGCCTGTTCCCGCACCGCACGGTGCTGGACAACGCCGCGTACGGCCTGACCGTGCAAGGCGTGGGCAAGGCCGAACGCGAGAAGCGGGCCCGCGACTGGCTGGAGCAGGTGGGCCTGGCCGGCTTTGAAAACCAGTATCCGCATCAGTTGTCGGGCGGCATGCAGCAGCGGGTGGGACTGGCGCGCGCGCTGGCGACCGACGCTGAAATCCTGCTGATGGACGAAGCGTTCTCGGCGCTGGACCCGTTGATCCGCCGCGAAATGCAGGATCAGTTGCTGCAGCTGCAGGCCAAGCTGAACAAGACCATCGTGTTCATCACGCATGATCTGGACGAAGCCCTGCGCCTGGGCAACCGCATCGCCATCCTGAAGGACGGCGAACTGGTGCAGGAAGGCACGCCGGAAGACATCCTGCTGAACCCGGCCAATGATTACGTCCAGTCGTTCCTGCAGGACGTGAACCGCACCAAGGTGCTCAATGCCACGCACGCCGTGAATCCGGCGCGCCTGACGCTGACCATGCGTTCGCGTCCCGCGCATGCTCTGGACCGCATGCGGGCGATGGACTACGAGTACGCGCCGGTGCTGGACGGCAAGCGGCTGGCGGGCGTGTTGACCGCCAAGGCCGCCGAAGAAGCGATCCAGCAAGGCGCGCGCGACGTGTCGCGCTTTGTCGAAGACCTGGCGTCGGTGCCGGCCACGGCAGGCCTGGGCGAAGTGCTGGCGCAGCTGGTGCATAGCGACCAGCCGGTTGCCGTCACGGGCGAGGACGACGAGTTCCTGGGCATGCTGTCGCGCAAGAAGGTCGTCGAGCTGGTGACCCCGGCGCTGACCGAGACCGCGGCGACCCCGGAGGCCGCCGCCAGCGAGCTGGAAGCCCAGCCTGCTCCCGAGCGTCGGGGCGAAGCGGCCTGACCGCGTCCGTACCCCGGTAGGGCGCCTGGCGCCCGGGCTTTGCCCGCCTGCAACCGCTTGCACGCGGGCAAAGTCGCTATATGATGGCTGGCCGGTCAGTTCGGCCGGACTCCTGCTATTCGAAAAATCGGAAGCCGTCATGCCAATCTTGAATGTCCAGATCCTGCAAGGCCACTCGGCCGCCCAGAAGGCCGCGCTGTTGAAGGCGGTTTCCAACGCCGTGGTGGAAAGCATTGCCGCGCCGCTGCCCAGCGTGCGCATCGTGCTGCAGGAAGTGCCTGCTGAAAACGTGATCGTGGCCGGTGAAATCGGCAAGCGCATGGTGCGCGTGGACGCGGCGCTGATCGAAGGGCGCGACGAAGCCAAGAAGGCCGCGCTGATCGCGGCGGTGAACCAGGCCGTCTGCACCAGCATCGATATTTCCGGTGAAGACGTGCGGGTGCTGATCCGCGACGTGCCCAAGGTGGACATGGGCGTGGCCAACGGCATCAGCGCCAAGGCCGCCGGCCGCTGAGCCGGGCAGGGGCGCGGCCCAGCCCGCCCCTCATTGCATCTTCAGGCCCAGTTCGGCCGCGAAGCGCTTTTCTTCCGCCACCTGCCGCATGGCGTAGTCGATATAGGCCGCGCTGTCCATCAGCATGTGCGGCTGGTCGGCGTTCTCCAGCGCGCGGTTGTAGCCGGGGTCGCGCCTGGCGCGTGGCGCCAGGCGTAGCCAGGTTCAGGCCAGTTGGTCGGACGTGATGACGTGCATGCCGGGTGGCGCGTTGATGGCGGCCTCCAGCATCGCTTGGGCGATCGTGGGGGCAGGGTTGATTCGCCAACGGCGCGGCAGCAGCGGGCCCAGCACCGTCAGCGCGCAGAGGGCGGCGCGTTCGCCCAGGCGGAACTCGGCGCGCCGGCCGCCGATCAGCCCGGGCTGCACCAGCGTCAGGGACGCGAAACCCAGGCCGGCGAGGTCACGTTCCAACTCGCCCTTGACCCGGTTGTAGAAAAAGCGCGACGACGCGTCGGCGCCGATGGCCGAGTTCAGCACATAGGCAGAGGTGCCGTGCTGGCGGGCCAGGCGGGCCACCGCCAGCGGATAGTCGTGGTCGACCTTGCGGAACGCGGCTTCGGAACCCGCGACGCGCAGGGTCGTGCCCAGCGTGCAGATCACGGCGTCGGCGCGCCACCAGTCGGCGTCTTGCGGCAGGCGGTCGAAGTCGGCCACGGGCGACTGCAGCTTCGGGTGCGCCGGCAGGGGGCGCCGGGTGATCGAGACCACGTCCGTCACGCGCGGATCGGCCAGGGCCTGATCCAGCACATGGCGGCCGACCAGGCCGGTCGATCCGATCAGAAGCAGCTTCATGGAAGACTCCGGGAGGGCGTTACGCCGTGGTGTCGCCCGCCGCTTCGGGCTGATAGACGATCTCTTCGATCGTGGCGGCATGCTCGGTCTGGTTGGGCGCCGTCCAGGTGATGCGCTGGCCCTGGCGCGAGCCGATCAGGCTCAGCCCCAACGGCGACAACACGGAAACCTGGCCTTGCGCCAGGTTCGCGTCTGCCGGATAGCATAGGGTGACGATCATTTCATCGCCGTTGGCATTCAGCAGGCGCATGCGCGAGCGCATCGTGACGATGTCCGGCGTGACGTCTTCAAGCGTGATGATGGGCGCGGAATCCAGGATGTCCTGCGTGGCGTCGATCGCCTCGCGCGACAGGCCGGCGGCGCTGGCGGGGCGGGTGATCATGCCCAGCAGGCGGGCGTGGTCCAGGGCGGTGATCAGTTTGTCTTGCGGCAAGGCGTTCATGTCGATTCTTCTTAGACGTATGGCCCCCTCGGCAGACACTTTTCAGGCTTGCTCGGGTGGGGCGATGGAGGGTGTGACAGCGCTTTCGGGAAAAGAAGGCCAAGCAGCGCCGCGACGAAGCGTATCGATTGAAGCCGGTCTCAAAAGGTACGCCGCCGTCGCGATGGACGGCGGATAAGCACCCTGACCCGGGGGAGCGCCCACACGGGCGGGTTCAAGCGTCGTTGCGGCGCAGGTTGTCGCGCGTTTGGCGCCCAATCTGCTGTCGGCAACAGCCAAGTATATAGGCCATTGTGGGGACGGGGGTGGCAAGCGTCTTGAGGCGGGCGGACCGGCCCGCCCGTTGAACGCGTTTTTCCGGGTGAGCTCAGCCCTTGATGAAGGCCAGCAGGTCGGGATTGATGACCTCGCCATGCGTCGTCAGCATGCCGTGCGGAAAGCCCGCATACACCTTCAGCGTGCCGTTCTTCAGCAGTTTGACCGACAGCCGGGAGGAGTCGTCGATCGGCACGATCTGGTCGTCGTCGCCGTGCATGACCAGGGTGGGGACGGTGATGGCCTTCAGGTCTTCAGTCTGGTCGGTTTCCGAAAAGGCCTTGATGCCCTCGTAATGCGCCTTGGCCGAGCCGATCATGCCTTGCCGCCACCAATTATTGATGACGCCTTGCGACACTTGCGCGCCCGGGCGGTTGAACCCGTAAAAGGGCCCGGACGCCACGTCGGTGAAAAACTGGGCGCGGTTCGCAGCCAGCGCCGCGCGGAAACCGTCGAATACCTCGATCGGCGTGCCGCCCGGGTTGGCATCGGTCTTGACCATCAAGGGCGGCACGGCGCTCACCAGCACGGCCCGGGCGACCCGGCCTTGCGGCTGGCCGAACTTGGCGACATAGCGCGCCACCTCGCCGCCTCCGGTCGAATGGCCGATGTGGACGGCGTTGCGCAGATCCAGGTGCTCGGCCACCGCCGACGCGTCCGCGGCGTAATGGTCCATGTCGTGGCCGTCGCTGACCTGGCTGGAACGGCCGTGGCCGCGGCGGTCATGGGCAATGACGCGAAAGCCCTTGGCGACGAAGTAGAGCATTTGCGCATCCCAGTCGTCGCTCGACAAGGGCCAACCGTGGTGGAACATGATGGGCTGGGCCGTCTTGGGGCCCCAGTCCTTGAAGTAGATCTGCACGCCGTCGGGGGTAGTGATGGTGCTCATGGTCAGTGACTCCGGGAAGAGGCAGGGGGAGGGGAACCGCGGGGGGGGATGGCCGGGCCCTGGCGCCAGCCATCCTGCAGCGTAGCCGGCATGGCGACCCGGAGCTTGTACGTTATCAAGCAAATTTGGACGAAATCAACCTTGGCGGGGTATTACTCCCGCCTGGGCGGCGGCCGTCCGCCGGACCTGGACGGCGGCGGCTGCCGCCAGCAGCAGCAACAGGCCGGCGGCCACTGCATAAGGCACCCAGGGGCGCAGCCCATACAGCAGCGTGCACGCCAGGGGCACGACCACCATCGCCATGCCCTGGACGGCGGTGACCGAACCGGCCGCGATGCCCTGTTCTTCCGGGGTCACGGCATTGGCGGCCAGGGTCTGGATCGAGGGGAATACCAGGCCCATGCCCGCCGCCATCAGCGCATAGCTGAGCAGGAAGCCGGCCGTGCCCGGCAGCACCGCAATCAGGAAGAAGCCCGAGCTGGCCAGCACGGCGCCCGAGGCCAGGCAACGTGCCGCATTCATTTTCCGGGCGCGGGCCAGGGCAAGCTGTACCAGGATCAGCACGATGCCCACGGTGGCCATGGCGATGCCCGCGACGCGCGCGGCGGGGCCGGCCTCCAGGTGCAGGGCGTCCATGGCATAGAAGCCCACGATCATCTGCGCGGTGATCACGCCGCTCATGGCCAGCAGCATGGCGGCAAGCGGCAGCCGCAGGCGGCGGTCGGACAATTTCAGCGGAGGCGTGCCGCGGGGCGCGTGCGACGCGTCCGACGGCAGGCGCAGCATCAGCCATGCCGTGCCCAGCACCGGCAGGACCGCGGCCAGGTACAGCGGAACGATGAGGCTGTCCTTGACCAACAGACCGCCGATGGCAGGCCCCAGGACCATGCCGACGCCGTTGGCGGCGCCCAGTTTGGCCATCATGGCGCCGCGCTGCTCGGGCGCGGTGATGTCGGCGATCCGCGCGGCGCTGACGGCGGGCATGGCCGCGTAGAAGGCGCCGATCAGGCCGCGCAGGGCCAGCAACGCCGCCAGCGCGACCCACTGCACGGGCGGTTCGGCCAGCATCCTGTCCAGCGCCCACGCCAGCAGCAGATAGCTGACGATGTAGCCGGCCGCGGCGCGCAGCAGCGTGGTCCGGCGCCCCACGCGATCGCTGCGGCGGCCCCAATAACGCGCCATCAGCATCCACAGCAGGCCGGCCACGGTCACGACCAGGCCTCCTTGCCATTCCGCCAGCCCCAAACCGCGCACGACGGGGCCGATCACGGGCACGAACGCCATCATGGCGGTCAGGCACAGCATATTGAAAACGAACAGGGCAGCGGCTTCTCTGCGGGTAGAGGCAGGCGTGGGAGTCAAGGCGGCATCTTTGATGAGGATGAAAACCGTTATCATCTACACCGGGGCGTGGATGCGCTAGCGAATCTGCGCCGGAGATGGCGGAATTGAGGAAATATGGGCGAACGGCTTCGGACGACCCGCGCGACCGACGGTCCGCTGACTGCGGAGGACATGCTGCGCCTGATGCCTCAGGACTGGGCGGACATCCGCACGGAGCATGAACTGGCGGGCGGCGTTTCCATCGGCTGCTATGAGGGCACCCCCGTTAGCGACTGGGCCATCCATGGCGCCGCCGTCCCCAGCATGGGTTTGGCCGTGATCCTGGAAGGGCAGTTCGGCCTGGGCTTCGAGGGCGGCGCGCCGTTGCACGTCAAACCGGGCACCGTGATCCTGCATTCCACCGACGCCCTGGTGCCTGGCTGGGACGAATTCAAAGGCCGGCGCGCCATCCGCACCGTCGACATCCGGTTTTCGTCGGACACGGTGCGCCCGATCTGGGAGCAAACGCTGCTGGCCGCACCTTGCGGCATGCTGGCCGACGAGGCCAGCGTGCCGGACCGGCGCGCGCACCTGGCGGTGCTGCCGGCCTGGTCCGGCATCGCGCGCATCGCGGGCGAGATCCTGAACTGGCGCCACGACCGCAGCGCGATCGCCGCGTTGTACCTGCAAGGCAAAGCCAACGAGGCCCTGGCGCTGACGCTCAAGCACGTGAACGACGGCCGTCGCGCGCTGCCGCAGCCGGCCGACCGCCGCCGGCTGGCCGAGGCCTACCACCGCATTCAGCGCCATTACGCGCAATGCAAGACCGTGCGCCAATTGGCGCAATGCGTGGGTTTGAGCGAAAAGCGCTTGCAGGCAGGCTTCCTGTCGCTGTACGGCCAGTCGGTGCACGCGTGCCTGCTTGAGGCCAGAATGGATGCGGCGGAAAACCTGTTGAAGCGCGGCTGCTCGGTCACGGACACGGCCTATAGCGTCGGTTTCGCCAGCCTTAGCCATTTTATCAAGGCGTTCAAGGCCCACCGCGGGGTCACGCCCGGACATTGGCTGAAGGGCGGCTAGGCGATCGTGTAGAGTTCCCGTCACTACGCCCCCGGGCATCGTCCAACCCGCAATCAGGACCCACCATGAGCAAGATCGAACGCCTGCGCCTGCCGGAAAATGATCCGGTCTTCGGCGGCAACCGAATTTTCGACCTCTTCCAGTATTCGCCCGCAGTCACGGCCCACGGGCTGGTGCACATCTCGGGCCAGATAGGGCTGCGCGCGGATGGCGCCATCCCGGAATCCGCCAAGGAGCAGGCCGAGTTGGCCTTCCAGCGCATTCAAGCCATCCTGGGGCACCTGGGCCTGGATTTCTCCAACCTGGTGGAAATGGTCTCTTACCACGTGGACGTGGGCGCGCACCTGGCCGACTTCCGCGCGGTGAAGGAGCAGTACATTCGCGCCGACTTTCCAGCGTGGACGATTCTGGGCGTGGCGGCACTGGCTCGGCCCGAGCTGGTCGTCGAGATCAAAGTCGTCGCGGCCAAGTGAGCGCCCCCGAATCGTGGCGCAAGCCCTGACGCAGCCGGCGGTTGTACCCCCGCCCGTCCAGGACTAAGCTGCAGGCTTGGCTATCGAAAGCGGCGCTTGTGGATCCGCAAGTCAGCAACCCGGACCCGCTCGCCGCAAGGAGAGCAGCATGCGGCATGCAGTGGATCTCTCGGGGCGCGTGGCAGTCGTCACCGGCGCCAATTCCGGAATCGGTCGCGGTATTGCGCTGGCGTTGGCGGCAGCGGGCGCGCGGGTGGTCGTGAACCACCGGCCCAATGAAGACTCCGAGCGGCGCGGCGCAGAAGTCGCCCAGGAAATCGCGCGGGCAGGCGGGCAGGCCGTCACCGCGGCTGCCGACATCAACCGCGAGGAGGACGTCGAGCATCTGTTCCGTGTCGCCCAGGATCATTTCCAGGGCGTCGACATACTGGTCAACAACGCCGGCATCGAACAGCCAGCCGCCATCCAGGACATGACGCTGGCCCAATGGCAAAAGGTGATCGACACCAACCTGACGGGCCAGTTCCTGTGCGCCCGCGCCGCGGTCCGCGCATTCCTGAACCGTACGCCCAGGCCACCGGCCGATGCGGCAGCGGGCAAGATCATTTTCATCAGTTCGGTCCATGAAGTCATTCCGTGGGCATTCCAGTCCAACTACGCGGCGTCCAAAGGCGGCGTGTCGCTGCTGATGCAGTCGCTGGCGCAAGAGTTGGCGCCGATGAAGATCCGCGTCAATTCCGTGGCGCCCGGGGCGATCCGCACGCCCATCAACGCGCCTGCGTGGAACACCCCGGAAAGCCTTGCCGCGTTGCTCAAGCTGATCCCGTACGGGCGCATCGGGGAACCGGAGGACGTGGCGCGCGCCGTGGCGTGGCTGGCCAGCGACGATTCCGACTACGTGACGGGGTCGACCTTGTTCGTGGACGGGGGCATGACGTTGTATGCCGCCTTTCGCGGCGCGGGTTGAACCCATGTCGAAACCCATTGAAGACTATGGCCTGATCGGCAACATGTTGTCGGCTGCGCTGGTGGCGCGCGACGGTTCCATCGACTGGCTCTGCCTGCCGCATTTCGATTCGCCGGCGTGTTTCGCGGCCCTGCTGGGCGATGACAGCCACGGCCGCTGGCTCCTGGCGCCAAGCGCTCCCGGCGTCGTCACCACACGCCGCTATCTGCCGGAGACGGCGGTGCTGGAAACGCGCCATGAGACGCCGGATGGAGTGGTGCGCGTCTACGACTTCATGCCGCTTAGCGACGACGAAGAGCGGGTGGACGTCGTGCGTATCGTGCAGGGCGAGTCGGGCTGCGTGGACATGCGGATGGAACTGACGCTGCGTTTTAACTACGGGCAGGCGGTTCCCTGGGTGCGCCGGCGCGATTATGGACTGAGCGCCATCGCCGGGCCGGATGCCGTCGAGCTGCATACGGCAGTGCCGCTCACCGGCCGCGACATGAAAAGCGTGGCCGAATTCGCCGTGCGGCAGGATGAGACCGTGCCTTTCACCCTGTCGTATCACCGTTCGCACAAGACACCGCATTTCGTGCCGGATCGCCGGGAAAGCATGGACCGCACCATCGCGTGGTGGCGCGAATGGGCCAAGCGCTGCCATTGGAAAAATGGCCCGGGAGAACGGCGAGACGCCGTCGTGCGATCGCTGATCACCTTGAAGCTGCTGACCTTCCAGCCCACCGGCGGCATTGTCGCGGCGCCCACGACGTCGCTGCCGGAACAATTGGGGGGCAGCCGCAACTGGGATTACCGGCATTGCTGGCTGCGCGATTCCGCCCTGACCCTGTATGCGCTGCTGAACGCCGGCTATCGCGAAGAAGCCGAGGCCTGGCGGCAATGGCTGTTGCGGGCGGCGGCCGGCCATCCCAACCAGTTGCAGATCATGTATGGCATTTCCGGCGAGCGCTGGTTGCCCGAACATGACATCCCCTGGCTTCCTGGCTACGAAGGGAGTACGCCTGTGCGGTTGGGCAATGCCGCGGCCGGGCAGATGCAGCTGGACGTGTATGGCGAACTGATCGAGACCTTGCACGCCGCGCGCGTGGCTGACCTTGCGCCCCTGGCCGAAGCGTGGCGCATGCAGAAGGTGTTGCTCAAGCCGCTTGAAGACCTGTGGCGCGAGCCCGACCACGGCATCTGGGAAGTGCGGGGGGCGCGCCGCGCGTTCACGCATTCGCGGCTGATGTGCTGGGTGGCGCTCGACCGCAGCGTGAAATCCTGCGAGCGCTTCGGGCTGGAAGGGCCCGTGGACCGCTGGCGGGCGCTGGCTGACGAGATTCGCACCGATATCTGCACGCATGGCTACGATGCCCAGCGCAATACCTTCGTGCAGTATTACGGCGGCACGGCGCTCGACGCCAGCCTGCTGCTCATTGCGCAAGTGGGTTTTCTTCCGGCGGACGACCCGCGCGTGACGGGCACCGTGCAAGCCATTGAACGCGAACTGCTGCGCGACGGACTCCTGCTGCGGTATTCGACGCAGCACAGCGATGATGGTCTGCCGGGCGACGAAGGGGTGTTCCTGGCATGCAGCTTCTGGCTGGCCGATGCCTACATCATGCAGGGCAGGCTGGATGACGCGCACCGCCTGTTCGACCGGCTGCTGTCGCTACGCAACGACCTCGGGTTGCTGGCCGAAGAGTATGACGTGGCGCGCAAGCGGCTGGTGGGCAATTTCCCCCAGGGCTTTTCGCACATCGGGTTGGTCAACACCGCCTACAACCTGAGCGCCGCCGGCGGCACGGCGCACCAGCGTGCGTCGCGCGACGCGCCGCAGGAATAAGCGCGGCCGCGTTGCGCCGTCCCGTCCGATCAGGAGGACGGCCATGGCGGGGCCACGGCCGCTTCAGGCCATGAGCTGGTACGCCATGGCAAGCGTCAGCAAGAGAATCGTGCCCAGTATCCACAACATCGCGGCCAACGCGACCGCGAGCGGAATCCGCATCCGGGGATGGGTTTGCACGGCCTGGAGCACCGGAGCCGGCAGCCCGTCAAGCGGCGTGGGCAGGAGGCCGTCATTGGCCGCCTCTAGCGGGTCGGCATATTGGCCTACGGGACTTTGCGACCCCACGCGGACAACGATCATGATGTTGCCGGCCGGGGTCGACGTTAAGGCGGGTTGGGGGGAGTTCATGGCGATCACCGCTGTCGGGCAAGTGAAACTCTGGTCGGAGACCGAAGTCTCCCCCGGTCCGTGTGCATGGTCGGCTGGCATGCC
>NZ_DBHKZA010000041.1:0-8339 GCF_057314935.1 Achromobacter sp. | reverse complement strand
GTTGCGCGGAGGCGTTGCTGCGCCGCGGCGGGTGGCACAACGCTTGCTGCTTGAATGCCCGAGTTCCCCGCGCGGAGAGACTGCGAAAAGGGGAAACATCGCTATTCCCAGGAGGCTCGACATGAACCATGACCAACGATATCCGTGGCGTGATGAGGACGACTTCAACCGGGATCCCGGCAGCGGCAACCCCCGCGACCCCTACCGCCAGGCGCAGCAGCCCGGGCGTTCGGGAGGGCAGGCGCCGAGGGATTCGGTCAACGATGTGCGGCGCCAGCAGCATGCCGGCGCGGGCGACCAGGAGCCGTGGCGCGACCCGGCGCCGTCGTTCGGATACCAGGGCGAAGGCACCAGCCGCGCGCCCGGCACCCGTGAAACCCGGGGCGGCGTACGCAGCCGCAGCGCGGACCCCGGCCAAAGCGGCTATGGCGGCTTCAGGAACCAGGACCCGTCGTACCAGCGGGAACAGGTGTATGGATCGCGCAGCCCTTCCTATAGCGGCCCCACTTCCTATGGGGATGAGGAAGGCGGCTATTACGGCGACCGCCCGCAATGGGCGGACGAGCCTGAAGCGTCTTTCGAGACCGCGGAGCGCGGCGGCTACAACCGCGGGCCGACCGCCTGGCGCGATCGCGGTTCGCGGCGGACGGATCCCAAAGGCTATACGCGATCGGACGAACGCGTGCGGGAAAACGTGTGCGAGCACCTGGCGCACAGCGGCCTGGACGTCAGCGACGTGTCGGTGGCCGTGGCGGATGGCTGCGTGACGCTGGAGGGAACCGTGCGAGACCGGCGCACCAAGCATCGCATTGAAGATTGCACGGACGCCTGCGCGGGCGTGCAGGACGTCGACAACCGGATCCGGATTGCCGGTGTGGGAGGAAAGGAACCGGCGGCAACATGAGGCAATAGGAAATCCCGCTCACCACGCGCTACACCCCGCTATCGCATCGAACAAGAAAGAACCCATGAAAACGAAACCAGGCAAACCCTGAGCCGCGGTGGTCCGACCAGAGGGCACTGGCCTGACTGCATCCGGCGCATACGGGCAAGGTCGGCCGCCAGGGCAGCCCTACAAGCCCAGCGTCAATAGCATCAGGAAGGTGCCAAACAGGATGAAGTGCGTCATGCCTTCGATGGCATTGGTCTGACCGTCGTTCAGGTTGATGGCGGCCACGAGCAGGGTGGCCAGCATCATCAGCGTCTGCAACGGCGTCATGGCCAAGTCGATGCGCTGTCCGGAGAACAGCGCCATGGCCTCCATCGCGGGCACGGTGAGTATGACGGTGGACAGCGAGGCGCCCAAAGCGATGTTGACCACCGACTGCATGCGATTGGCCAATGCGGCCCGCAGCGCGGTCAGCATTTCCGGCGCGGCGGAAATGCCGGCCACGATCAGTGCGATCAGCCCCATGGGCACATCAATGCCCTGGACGCTGCGCTCCAGCGAGTGGGACATCAGTTCCGCCAGAAAACCCACCGCGATGATGCCGAACGCCATCATGGCGGCCGAGTATTTCCAGCCAGGTGAACCCGAGGCGGGCGTGTTGGCGCGTGTTTTCTTGTCGGGATAGCTGTAGCTGAAAAAATAGCTGTGCGGCCCGGTCTGCATGCGGAGGAACACGCTGTACAGCAGCAGCATCGCTACGATGGTGAAGGCGCTATAGGCCTGCCAGTCGGCCTGGGGAACGAATTCGGGAATGATCATGGACACCGTGACGGCCGTCAGGATCATCACGCTGTAAGTGCGCGCGGAGTCATCGTTGTAGGCCTGTTCGCCGTGCTTGAATCCCCCGATGAGCGCGGCGACACCCAGGATGCCGTTGATGTCGAGCATGACCGCCGAATAAATGCTGTCGCGCACCAGTGTCGGCGAACCCGTCTTGGTCGAGACGATGGCCAGCACGATCACTTCGACCAGAACTGCCGACAGCGTCAGGATCATGCTGCCGAAGGGATCGCCCAGCTTCTGGGCGATGCGTTCGGCGTGGCGCGCCACGTTGAGCGACGCGGCCAGGATGGCGGCGATAAGAAGGACCGTCTCCAACAAGCCGGCCAGTCGGCCGAAGTCCGCCAGCCGGCTGTCGATCGCATATCCCGCCACGGCGACCGCGCAGGCGAGAAGCAGGAATTTCTCAGACTGCAGAATGGATTTCATCTGGACTCGGCAGGCAGGAACTCCAGCGAGCCTAGCACGCAGGCAACTCGGGCGGGAAGACGCTGCAGGCCTGTTTCTGGCTGAAACCGCCGTCCGCGCCTTAGTCTTTTCGCGCCGGGGTGCCGGCTTGTCCTGCTGCCGCGGGCGCCAAGCCGTCCTGCTGAAGGGCGCGGATGACCGTCTCGGAGCCATAGTCCCGCTCGGCAGCGGCGCGGCTGACCTTGCCGCCGACGAGGTCTTGGCGGATATCGGCCAGCCCGCGTTCGGCGGGCGTGCCATAGCCGCCGCCGCCGGGTGTTTCCAGGCGCACCGACACGCCCGCCGGCAGCGGGTGGCCTGAAATCTTGTTGGGCAGGCGCTGCTCGTCGGGGCGTCCGGGGTTCTGGATCAGGCGCGAGGTGCCGCCGGTCAGGCCGCCATTGAGGCCGGCCGCGCCGAACAGCGCCGCGTCGCAACGGATGGTGCAGGCCAGCTGGTCGTGCAGCGACCGGATCTGGCGCGCGATGCCCATGCCGCCGCGGTACTTGCCTGCGCCGCCGGTGTCGTTCACGAGGGCGTATTCGTCGACCAGCAGCGGGTACTCGATTTCCAGGGCCTCGGCGGGCAGGTTGGAGGTATTGGTGACGTTGACCTGGATACCGTCCATGCCGTCGCCGCGCGCGCGTCCGCCCGCGCCGCCGCCCAGCGTTTCAAGATAGACGAAGGTGCCCTTGCCGTCGCGCATGGGGCCGGAGAACAGCATGGAAGGCATGACGTCGTTGGACGAGGCCATGCCGCGTCCGGGCGGCAGCAACTGGCCCAGGGCGCCGATCACGGTACCGGCCACGCGCTGTGCGGTGGTCACACGCGCGCCCACCGCCGCGGGAAACACCGGATTGGTGATCGTGCCTTCGGGCGCGCTGATGGTGATGGGCTGGAACAGGCCGTTGTTGGGCATCAGCTCCGGGTCCAGCATGGCCTTGACGGCGAAGTACACGCTGGCGTTGAGCGCGCTGGCCGGCAGGTTGAAGGCGCCCCGCGCCTGTTTGCCGGTGCCGGTGAAGTCCACGTGCAGCTGGCCGTCGCGCGCCTGCACGTTGGCCTGGATCACCACCGGCTCGCCGCCCATGCCGTCGTCGTCCATGCGTTCGGTGAACGACACGCGGCCCTCGGGCAGTTGGGCGATGCGGTTGCGCAGCCGCCGCTCGGTATAGCGCAGGATGCCGTCGATGGCCGACAGCACCGTGTCCAGGCCGGATTGCCGCAACAGCTCCAGCATCAAGCGGGCGCCTTTGTCGTTGGTGGCGATCTGGGCGCGGATATCGTGCATGCGGTTGTCGGGTTCGCGCGTGTTGTGCGCGATCATCTCCAGCAGGTCCAGGTCCAGCTCGCCTTGCCGCACGATACGCATGGCGGGCAGTCGGATGCCTTCTTCCCACACGGTCTTCAGGTGGTGCGAGGTCGAGCCGGGCACGGCGCCGCCCACATCGGTGTGGTGGCCGATGTTGGCGGCGAAAAAGCGCAGCACGCCGTCGCAGAAGATGGGCGACACGACGGTGATGTCGGGCGCGTGGGTGCCGCCGGCCAGATAGGCGTCATTGCACAGGAACGCATCGCCCGGGCGGATGCCGGCCGCGCCATATCGGCGCAGCACGGCATCGATGCCGCCCGACAAGGAGCCCAGGTGCACCGGCACGTGGGCGGCCTGGGCCACCAGGCGGCCGGCGGCGTCGAAGAGCGCCACGGAGCAGTCTTTGCGTTCCTTGATGTTGCTGGAAAAGGACGAGCGGATCAGCGTATTGCCCATTTCTTCGGTGATGGACAGCAGGCGGTTGCTGAAGACCTCCATCTCGATGGGGTCGAAGGCGTCGGACTCGGCGGCGGTCGGTGCGAGGGTCATGTCGATTTGCCTTAGGGGTTGAGGTTGACGACGAGGTTGCCGAAGTCGTCGGCGCGCGCTTGCTGGCCGGGCAGGATCACGGTGGTCGAACTCATTTCCTCGATGACGGCGGGGCCGTTGATGGGCGCCCCCACCGGCAGCAGGGCCCGGCGGTAGACGGGCGTGTCAGTCCAACCGGCCTTCTCGAAGTAGACGGCGCGGCGTTCCTTGATCGCGCCATCCAGGCTGGCGCCGCCGGCCACGCGGGCGATCGGCGCACGTGGCACCATGCCCACGGCGCGCACGCGGCAGTTGACGATCTCGACCGCGCGGCCAGTGGCGTCGTAGCCATACTCGCGGATGTGCGCAGCACTGAAGGCCGCCACGAATTCTGCCCGCGGCATCAGGCGCATGCCGTCCAGCGGCACCGGGATCTCGAAATTCTGGCCCTGGTAGCGCGCGTCGATGACGGCCGACAGGCGCTGGGCGGCGTCGCCCACGCCTTCGCCGGCCAACCATGCGCGCGCTTTGCCGCCCAGCGCGTCCAACGCCGCTTGCGCCGCCTGCCACCCGGGCTCGTCGGCGCCGGCCATCAGTGTCTGGACGAAGTCCATGGATATGTCCGACAGCAGAATGCCGCGCGCGCACATGGTGCCGGGCTCTTGCGGGATGAGCAGGGTGCCGATGCCGCAGTCGCGCGCCAGCTCGGCCGCGTGCAGGCCGCCCGCGCCGCCGAAGGCGCACAGCGCGAACTTGCGGATGTCGTGGCCGCGCTCGGTCGACACCGCGCGCACGGCGCGCGCCATGTTCGAGTTCGCGATCCGCAGGATGCCGTAGGCCGCCTCTTCGATGCTGAGGCCAAGCGGGCCGGCCACCTGTTCGCCCAGCGCCGCGCGCGCGCGTTCGGCATGGACGGCCATGCGGCCTTCGAGCAGCGCCACGGGATTCAGGCGCCCCAGCACGACGTGGGCGTCGGTCAGGGTGACTTGCCTGCCGCCCCGGTTGTAGGCGATCGGGCCGGGCACGGCGCCGGCGCTTTGCGGGCCCACCTTCAACGCGCCCGCATCGTCGATGCGCGCGATGCTGCCGCCGCCCGCGCCGATGACGTGCACGTCGACCATCAAGGTCTTCACCGGATAGTCCGCCACCAGGCGGCTGGAGGTGAACAGCGGCTGCAGGTCGGCCACCAGGGATACGTCGGTGCTGGTGCCGCCCACGTCGAAGGTGATCAGATTGGGAAAGCCGGCGGCGCGTCCAAGCTCGGCTGCGCCGATCACGCCGGCGGCGGGCCCCGACACGCAGGTTCGGACCGGCGCGGTCAGCACTGATTCCACCGACATCAGGCCGCCATTGGAATGCACCGTCGTGGGAGGCACCTGCACGCCCATGCGCTGCACCGAGTCGACCAGGTTGCGCATGTAGGCGGCCATGCGCGGACCGACGTAGGCATTCAAGGCCGTGGTGGACATGCGTTCGTACTCGCGGAATTCCGGCAATATCTCGCTGGATACGCTGAGGTATACGCCCGGCAGATAGTCGGCCAGGATTTCGCGCGTGCGGCGCTCGTGGGCGTCGTTGCGATAGCTGTGCATGAAGCAGATGGCGACCGATTCCACCTGCGCCGCGGCCAGTTGGCGCGCCACCGAGACGACTTCGTCTTCGTCCAGCGCCTGCAGCACGCTGCCGTCGGCGGCCATGCGTTCGCCGATCTCGAAGCGCCACTCGCGCGGCGCCAGCGGGGCCGGCTTGATGACGTTGTAGTCGTACAGGTGCGGCCGGGTCTGCCGGCCGATCTCCAGCACGTCGCGGAAGCCGCGCGTGGTGACCAGCGCGCAGCGCGAACCGCGCCGTTCGATCACCATATTGGTGGCGACCGTCGTGCCGTGACCCACGTGCGCCAGTTCGTCGCCGGCGATCCCATGTTCGCGCATCAAATGCGCCAAGCCCGTCTGGATGGCTTCGGACGGGTCGTGCGGCGTCGAGGGCACCTTGAAGTAGGACAGCTCGCCGCTGTGTTCGGCCAGCAGAGTGAAATCAGTGAAGGTGCCGCCGACGTCGAAGCCGACACGGAAACGGCGCTGGCCGGAAAGGGATGCGGGGTGAGTCAACGCGGGTCTCCAGGATGCCGGCGCACGCACGCGCCGAAGCTAGGGGTGACCCGAATGTTATCGAGGGGGGATCATTCGATCTAATCAAAGATTTGCATTGATGGTCATCATTGATGTGAATGATGTGGCGATCAATAAGCGTGCGACTCGGCCCCCTGCGCCGGGTCGAACATCATGCCCTGCGCCTTGCATACCTTGAGGATCTCTTCGCGCAGCCATCGATGCGAGGGCAGGTTGTCCGAGCGCTCGTGCCAGATCAGGTTGACCGTGCGCGGGATGAGCGGAAAGGGCGGCTCGATGGCTTCAAGCTGATGGCTGTGCGGGCTGTTGCGCACGGCGTTGACCGGCACGACGCAGATCAGGTCGGTCTCGGCCAGCAGGCGCGGCGCCAACGCAAACTGATTGATCGTCAGCACGGCATTGCGCTTGTAGCCATGGGCGGCCAGCTCGTGGTCGATCAGGGCGGCGGTACCCAGCAGGCTGACAACCAGGTGGCGCGCGCGCAGGAAGTCATCCAGCGTAAAACGCGGCAAGGACAGCAGCGGATGGCCCTTGCGCATGGCGCAGACGTAGGTCAGGGTCTCCAGCGGCAGCGTGCGCAGCGACGAGCCGAAGTTCGAATACACGCCTGCCGCCATGTCCACTTCGCCCTTGTCCAGCAGCGCGGCGGTATTGTCCAGCGAATAAGGATGCAGGTGGATGCGGATGTTCGGCGCCACCGATTGCTGTTCGACGAACAGCGGCCGGATCACCTGGTCGGCCACGTAATCGGACATGGCCAGGCGGAACACGGCCTCCGAGCGGGCGGGATCGAACTCATTGCGCTCCAGCGTCTCTGCGATGCGGGCCAGCGCAGCGCGGATGGGGGGCCACAGCAATTCGGCGCGCTGAGTGGGCAGCACCCCGCCTTGCACCTTGATGAACAGCGGGTCTTTCAGCGTCAGGCGCAGGCGGTTGACGGCGTTGCTGACCGCCGGCTGCGTCATGTGCAACGTGAATGCCGCGCGCGTGACGTTGCGCTCGGTCATGACGGCGTCGAAGATGCGAAGCAGGTTCAGGTCGATGGCGTCAAGCACGGTATCCCCGTATCGTTATCAACGATGTTGATGATGTTTTATTTTAATTGTTGATTGGTCACATAACACGGGACCGCTTAACCTTGCCCGGGTTCCTGCGCAGTTCTCACGCAACTTGGGTAATCAATCGATGATAAAGAACCTGAAGTTTCTGGCTGCTGCCTGTGTTGCGGCCCTGGCTGCCTCGCAAGCGGCGGCGGCGGACAACTACCCCAGCAAGCCGATCACGATCATCCTGCCCTATGCCACGGGCGGGTCCGCCGACATGCTGGCGCGTTTCGCCGCCCAGGCGGTGCAAAGCGAACTCGGGCAACCCGTCATCGTCGAGGCCAAGCCCGGCGCGGGCGGCGTACTGGGCACCGAACACGTCGCCCGCGCAGAACCCGACGGCTACACATTGGCCTTGACTGCCAGCGGCACGATGGCGGTCAACCCCTATGTCTACAAGTTGCGATACCAGCCGCTGGAAGACTTCAAGCAGATCACGGTGCTGGTGGACCTGCCTTTCGTGGTGGTGACGAACAATGCGTTCCCCGCCAGGACGCTGCAGGAGTTCATCGATTACGGCCGCAAGAACCCCAACAAGATCACGTTCGGCAACGCCGGGCTGGGCACCCAGCAGCATTTGACGCAGTTGATGTTTGCCCGCGCCGCCGGCATCCAGATCAATATCGTTCCCTACAAAGGAAGCAGCCCGGCGATGAACGATCTGCTGGGCGGCCATATCGATGCCGTGCTGGACAACACGGGCGTGCAGACCCCCTTCATCAAGGCCGGCAAGGTGCGGCCGCTGTTCGTCACCAACCCCGAGCGCGTGGCGGCGCTGCCGGATGTGCCGACTGCCCCCCAGGCCGGGATGCCTGGCTTTTCTGCCGTAGCCTGGTTCGGCCTGGCGGCGCCCAAGGGCACGCCGGACGCCATCGTGGACAAGATTCAGCAGGCCATTGCGCGGGAATTCGCCAAGCCCGAGATGCAGCAGCGCTTGCTGGATTTGGCGATGATCCCCCGTGCATCCAGCCCGGCCGACACGACTGCCCGTGTCAAGACGGACCTTGCCGCATTCGGCAAGATCGCGAAAGAGGTGGATCTGAAGCCGTTGTGAACCCTGGCGGGCGACGCCTCAGGGACGGCTGATCCAA
>NZ_DBHKZA010000040.1:18867-56123 GCF_057314935.1 Achromobacter sp. | reverse complement strand
CGCAGCGGGGTTTTTCATTGGGCGCTTTCTTTCGAAGGCGCCCTTGGGGTCGGGATCAGTGCTTGAGCACCGGATCGGTCGAGCCCGGCTCAGCCGGCTTGGCCACCAGAGGCTCCTTGACCGCTTCTTCCTCAGCCAGCGGCTCAGGCAGGCGCTCCAGGGCCAATTCCAGCACCTTGTCGATCCAGCGGACCGGCACGATCTCAAGATGGTTCTTGACGTTGTCCGGGATCTCCGCCAAATCCTTGACGTTTTCTTCCGGGATCAAGACCGTCTTGATGCCGCCACGGTGTGCAGCCAGCAGCTTTTCCTTCAGGCCGCCGATAGGCAGCACTTCACCGCGCAGCGTGATCTCGCCGGTCATGGCGACATCGGCGCGCACCGGGATGCGAGACAAGGCCGAAACCATGGCGGTCGTGATTGCGATACCCGCGGACGGACCGTCCTTGGGTGTCGCGCCTTCCGGCACGTGCACGTGCATGTCGTGCTTCTCGAAGACGCTGTCGGCAAAACCCAGACGGCGAGCACGCGAGCGCACCACCGTACGAGCCGCCTCGACCGACTCCTTCATCACATCGCCGAGCGAACCCGTGCGCTGGATGACGCCCTTGCCGGGCATGTCCGCGACTTCGATCGTCAGCAGGTCGCCGCCGACTTCCGTCCACGCCAGGCCGGTCACCTGACCGATCTGGTTTTCCTTTTCGGCCATGCCGAAGGTGTAGCGGCGCACGCCCAGGTAGTCGCTCAGGTTCTCGCCCGTGACATTCACCGGCTTGACCTCGAAGGTCTTGCCTTCGGCCTTGGCGCGATCGGTCTGGGTCAGCAATTGCTTGATGACCTTGCGGCAGATCTTGCCCACTTCGCGTTCAAGCGCACGCACGCCAGCTTCGCGGGTGTAGTAGCGCACGATGTCGCGCAGCGCGGAATCGTCCACCGTCAGCTCGCTGTCCTTCACGCCGTTGTTCTTCATCAGCTTGGGCAACAGATGGTCGCGGCCGATATGGATCTTTTCCTCTTCCGTGTAACCGGACAGGCGGATCACTTCCATACGGTCGAGCAACGCCGGCGGAATGTTCAGCGTGTTGCTGGTGGCCACGAACATGACGTCCGACAGGTCGAAGTCGACTTCGATGTAGTGGTCCTGGAACGTGTGATTCTGTTCCGGGTCCAGCACTTCGAGCAGCGCCGACGAGGGGTCGCCACGGAAATCCATGCCCAGCTTGTCGATTTCATCAAGCAGGAACAGCGGATTGCGCACGCCGACCTTCGACATGTTCTGGACGATCTTGCCCGGCATGGAGCCGATATACGTGCGGCGGTGGCCACGGATCTCGGCCTCGTCGCGAACGCCGCCCAAGGCCATGCGCACGAACTTGCGGTTCGTCGCCTTGGCGATGGACTGTCCAAGCGACGTCTTACCCACGCCCGGAGGACCAACCAGGCACAGGATCGGCGCCTTCACCTTGTCTACGCGCTGTTGCACGGCAAGATACTCAAGGATGCGTTCCTTGACCTTTTCCAGACCGTAGTGGTCGTTGTCCAGCACCGTCTCGGCATTGGCGATCGAGTTGTTGATCTTGCTCTTCTTCCTCCAGGGGAGGTTGATGAGCGTATCGATGTAGTTGCGCACCACGGTGGCTTCGGCCGACATGGGCGACATGAGCTTGAGCTTCTTGAGCTCGGCATCAGCCTTCTTGCGCGCCTCTTTGGGCATGTGGGCAGCGATGATCTTCTTTTCAAGCTCTTCGATGTCCGCGCCCTCTTCGCCTTCGCCCAACTCCTTCTGAATGGCCTTGACCTGCTCATTCAGGTAGTAGTCGCGCTGGCTCTTTTCCATCTGCTTCTTCACGCGGCCGCGAATCCGCTTCTCGACCTGGAGGATGTCGATTTCGGTTTCCAGCTGGGTAAGCAGACCTTCAAGGCGCTCGGACGTGCCGACGATCTCGAGCATCTTCTGTTTCTGCTCGAGCTTCAGCGGAAGATGCGCGGCGATCGTGTCGGCCAGGCGGCCGGCATCATCGATGCCAGCCAACGAGGTCAGGATCTCCGGGGGGATCTTCTTGTTGAGCTTTACGTACTGTTCGAACTGGGCAACGATCGCGCGGCGCAGCGCCTCGGTCTCGGAGCCTTGCATGGCGTCCGGCTCGATCGGCGTCACCTGGCAGGTGAAGTGCGAATCGGCGTCTTCGATGCTGTTGATGCGGGCACGCTGGGTACCTTCGACCAGCACCTTGACGGTGCCGTCGGGCAGCTTGAGCATCTGCAGGATGCCGGCTACGCAGCCGATCTCGTAGACGTCTTCGGGGGTGGGGTCATCTTTGCCGGCGGACTTTTGGGCCACGAGCATGATGCTTTTGCCCGCTTCCATCGCAACCTCGAGCGCGCGGATAGAGCGCGGACGGCCGACGAACAGCGGGATGACCATGTGCGGGAACACCACGACATCGCGAAGTGGGAGCAGGGGCAGGTCGATCGGGTCGGAAGGCAGGGTCTGGCTGGCAGACATAGGAGGTTCCTCGGTATGACTCGGCGTATCGGGGACAGGAGGCCCGGGTATACCCCGAGCTATCCACGTCAGTTACGTCTGTTATGGGAACAATAGCCGAAAATTCAAGATCCCGGCGGCCCGATAAACAAAAGGCAAAAAAAAATGCCCCTGCGGGCCGCCAGGAAGGAAAAAAACCCGTTACAGGAACGGGTTTTTTTGAAATATCAGGCTGCGGCGTCGCGGACTTCTCCGCGGTCCGGCTTTTCCGTTTCGCCGGCTTCGTCGGCGTAGATCAGCAGGGGTTTGCCTTCACCTTCAATGGCGTTCTCGTCCACCACGACGCGCTTGACGTTGCCTTGGGACGGCAACTCGTACATGGTGTCCAGCAGCGTCTGCTCGATGATCGAGCGCAGGCCGCGAGCGCCGGTCTTGCGCTTGAGCGCCTTGCGGGCAATGGCCTTCAAGGCGGCAGGCCGCAGGTCGAGCTCGGCGCCTTCCATCGCGAACAGCTTCTGGAATTGCTTGAGCAAGGCGTTCTTGGGCTCGGTCAGGATCTGCACCAGAGCGGCCTCGTCCAGTTCGTCCAGCGTGGCGACGACAGGCAGGCGGCCGACCAGTTCAGGAATCAGGCCGAACTTGATCAGATCTTCGGGTTCGACTTCCGAGAACAGCTCGCCCACGCCGCGTTCGGACTTGGCGCGCACGGACGCCGAGAAGCCGATGCCCGATTTCTCGGTGCGGTCGCGGATGACCTTTTCCAGCCCGTCGAAAGCGCCGCCGACGATGAACAGGATGTTCGTCGTGTCGACCTGGACAAAGTCCTGGTTGGGGTGCTTGCGGCCGCCCTGCGGGGGCACCGAGGCAACCGTGCCTTCGATCAGCTTCAGCAAAGCCTGCTGCACGCCCTCGCCCGACACGTCGCGGGTGATGGACGGGTTGTCGGACTTGCGGGAAATCTTGTCGATTTCGTCGATGTAGATAATGGCGCGCTGCGCCTTCTCGACTTCGTAGTTGCAGTTCTGCAGCAACTTCTGAATGATATTCTCGACGTCTTCGCCCACGTAGCCGGCTTCGGTCAGCGTGGTGGCGTCCGCCATGACGAACGGCACATTCAGCATGCGCGCCAGCGTCTGGGCCAGGAGCGTCTTGCCCGACCCGGTGGGGCCGATCAGCATGATGTTGCTCTTGGAGAGCTCGACTTCGTCACCCTTGATCTCGCCGTGACGAATGCGCTTGTAATGGTTGTAGACCGCCACGGCCAGCATGCGCTTGGGCGAGTTCTGCCCAATCACGTACTGATCCAGGAAAGTCTTGATTTCGGCCGGAGTAGGCAGTTCGGAACGAATCGCCGCGCGCGCGGTCGCTTGCGCTTCCTCGCGGATGATGTCGTTGCACAGGTCTATGCATTCATCGCAGATGAACACCGACGGACCCGCGATCAGCTTGCGGACTTCATGCTGGCTTTTATTGCAAAACGAGCAATGCAGCACTTTTGCGTCTGCCGATCCCTTTTTTTCAGGCATATTTGTTTCGTATCTCAGGTAAAGATGCGCCGGACCGGATAAAGGGTCCAGCGCATGCGCTTACTCAAACTTGATGGCAGCGGGTTCGGATCAACCGGGAAGTCAGCCTTCCGAGCGGGAGGTCATCACCTTGTCCACCAATCCATACGATACCGCATCTTCGGCGGACATGAAGTTGTCACGTTCCGTGTCCAGGCCGATACGCTCGATCGACTGGCCGGTGTTGTCGGCCAGGATCCGGTTCAGGCGTTCACGCAGGTCCAGGATCTCGCGAGCCTGGATCTGGATGTCGGACGCTTGGCCCTGGGCGCCGCCCGACGGCTGATGGATCATGATCCGCGAGTTGGGCAGCGTGAAACGCTTGCCCTTCTTGCCAGCCGCCAGGAGGAACGCGCCCATGCTGGCCGCCAGGCCGGTGCACAGGGTCGATACGTCCGGCTTGATGAACTGCATGGTGTCAAAAATGGCCATTCCCGCATACACCGACCCGCCGGGCGAGTTGATGTACAGGGAAATGTCCTTGTCAGGATTCTCCGATTCCAGGAACAGCAACTGCGCCACAACCAGATTGGCCGTTGCGTCATTGACCGGACCCACCAGGAAAATGAGCCGTTCGCGGAGCAGACGCGAATAGATGTCGTAGGCGCGCTCGCCGCGCCCCGACTGCTCGATAACCATGGGAATGTAGCCCAGGCCGGTGGGGGTCACCGAAGACCCGCCATTCATTGCCGCATAGAAATCGGTGAATCTCTGCATAGTGTTACGCCATCCCCATCAACTGATCGAAAGGCACCTTTTCTTCGGTGACCTTGGCCTTTTCCAGCACGTGCGCGACAACGTTGTCTTCCAGCACGATAGCCTCGATTTCAGCACGACGCTGGCGGTCAGCCAGGTAATAGCTGACAACCTGAGCGGGTTGTTCGTAGTTCTCGGCGAATTCTTCAATGCGCGCGCGAACTTGCTCGGGCTTGGCTTGCAGCTGAGCTTGCTTGACCAGTTCCGACACCAGCAGGCCCAGACGGACACGGCGTTCGGATTCGGTCGAGAAGGCTTCAGCCGGGATCGGCACGGACTCGGCGTTCGGGATGCCGCGCTGCTTGAGCTCTTCGCGGGCAGCGGCGACACGGCCTTGCACGTCGTTGTCGACCAGCGACTTCGGCACGTCGAACTTGCCGGCTTCGACCAGGGCGTCCATGACGCTGGACTTGGTGCGGCCAGCCGAACGGACCTTGACTTCACGCTCGATGTTGCTGCGGATGTCGGCCTTCAGCTTTTCGATGTCACCTTCGGCTTGGCCGAGCGACTTGGCGAATTCGCCGTTCAGTTCGGGCAGGACGCCTTCAGCCACTTCCTTGACGGTGATGGTGAATTCGGCGGTCTTGCCGGCGACTTCCACGCCTTGGTAGTCGTCAGGGAACTTCAGTTCGAAGACCTTGGTTTCGCCAGCCTTCAGGCCGCGGGCGGCTTCTTCGAATTCCGGCAGCATGCGGCCTTGGCCGAGCACGAACGGGAAGTCTTCGGCCTTGCCGCCTTCGAACGGCACGCCGTCGATGGTGCCGGCGAAGTCCAGCGTGACGCGGTCGCCGTCTTGCGAGGCGCGGTCGGCGCGGGCTTCGAACGTGGCGCGCTGCTTGCGCAGGACGTCCAGGGTCTGTTGGACTTCGGCGTCGGTGACGGCGGTGTCGAAACGGGTGACGGCCAGGGACGACAGGTCCGGCACGACGACTTCGGGGTAGACCTCGAACGTGGCGGTGAACGCCAGCGTGTCGTCGGTGACGCCTTCAGTCTTGGGTTCCAGGTTCGGGGCACCAGCGACGCGCAGCTTGGCGCCGTCGATGGCTTGTTCGAACGCACGGCCAACTTGGCTATTGATCACGTCGTAGCGGATGCCGGGGCCATGGCTGCGCTCGAGCATGGCGAGCGGAGCTTTACCCGGGCGGAAGCCGGGGACCTTGGCGGTGCGAGCCACGCGCTTCAATTGCGCCTGGACTTCCTTTTCGACGTCGGCCACCGAGACGGCCAGATCAACACGGCGCTCCAGGCCGGAGAGGGTTTCAACCACAGGCTGCATTAAAAGACCTATTTTCCGAGAGATGAGATTACGGGCGGATAAACGCGCCATTTTACCGGAAACTTCCGGGACCCTGACGCAAAGGGGCGCGAGCCCCGGATTTGCCCGGATGCTCGCGCCCCGTTTTCCGCCCGAAAAGGGAGGGAGAACGTCTTTTCGACGCCTTTATTTAGCCTTGGCGATGCGATCTTCGATGTGCTGAGCGCGCTTGGCCGAGGACGGGTGCGAGCTCATCATATCGCTCTTGCCGCCATCCAGCTCGGCCAGCTTCTGGAATGCCGTCACCAGACCACGGGTGTTGAGCTTCTTGGCCTGCAACTGGTCGAACGAATAGTCGTCCGCGGCGCTTTCCTGCGATTGCGAGAATTGCGCGTTGATGAACTTCTCGGTCAGATCGCCCAACTGCGAGGAATTCAGGGCTGCGACGGTGGCGCCACCCGCTGCGCCGGCAGCGTCGCGCGCGGCCGACACGGTGTAGGCCGTCTGCATGGCCTTCTTGCTGTGGCCGAGCGCCACGTGGCCGATCTCGTGGCCGACCACGCCCAGCACTTCGTCGTCGGTCATCATGTCCATCAGGCCGCTGTAGACGCGGATGCAGCCGTTGGCCATCGCCCAGGCGTTGACGTCCTTGGTGATGTAGACCTTGTAGTTGGCCTTCTGGCCATTGACCGTGCCGCCCAGCGACTTGGCGATCTTCTGCAGGCGCGCGTCGTACTTGCTGCCCGGGGCAGCGATTTTTTCCTGCGAGTCGCTTTGCGCGCAAGCCTTGTCGGACAAGGTCTTGATTTCGGCATCGCTCAGGGTGGCAGCTTGCACAACCTTGCTGCCAGCGCCCACCAGGCCGCCGATGTCGAGGGCATGCGACGCAGAGTAAGGGGCAAGCGCAACGGTCAACGCGGCAACGGTGTAGCGGATCTTCATGGGAACAAACTCCTCTTGACTGGCTCTATGCGAGTGAGGCGGCAATTCTATCCATGCCAAAAGCGCTCAAAGCGTTTCGCCACAGAGTTTCGCAAATGGCAGTTTCGCTTACATAAAAGCCCAGCAAACCGCGCGCAAGCGTGCTATTGGGCCGCTTTCCCCAACATGAACGCGCCACAAAAAACTCATGCCCGGCCCGTCCGGGCATTGATAGAATTGCCGCCGCACTTTTCATCGCCCACAACAAACGGCTCGCACCCAACATGCATAACACCCCCCCTCCCCGCCTAGGCCTGCTGCCCAGCCTGATCTTCAGTTCCCGCTGGCTGCAACTGCCCTTGTACCTGGGCCTGATCGTCGCGCAAGGCGTCTACGTCATGCTCTTCTTGAAAGAGCTTTGGCACCTGGTGACGCACGCCAGCAGTTTTGGCGAAATGGAGATCATGCTGCTGGTCCTGGGACTGATCGACGTGGTCATGATCTCGAACCTGCTGGTGATGGTGATCGTGGGCGGCTACGAGACCTTCGTGTCCCGCCTGCGCCTGCAGAACCATCCGGATCAGCCCGAATGGCTGAGCCACGTCAACGCCAGCGTCCTCAAGGTGAAGCTGGCGATGGCCATCATCGGCATTTCGTCGATCCACCTGCTGCGCACGTTCATCGAAGCCGGCACGATCGGCACGCCCAACGCGCGCTTCACCGAAGCCGGCGTCATGTGGCAGACGATCATCCACGCGCTGTTCATTTTGTCGGCGCTGGGGATTGCGCTGGTGGACAAGCTGTCGACGACCGCGCCGCAAAAGCACTAAAAATTCCGCAAAAAAAGCCCCCACGCTGCGCACGCGTTGCGTGCTTGCTGCCCCCAAAGGGGGCCGCTTTTTGCCTTGGGGCGGCCCGGCGGTAGAGAAAAGCCCCCACGCTGCGCACGCGTTGCGTGCTTGCTGCCCCCAAAGGGGGCCGCTTTTTGCCTTGGGGCGGCCCGGCGGCAAAAAAAAGCCCCCATGCGTTGCGCATGGGGGCTTTTTTATGGGCCGAACACCGGGGCCACCCCGGGGCGCTACCCGGAGGACATCAGGTCGCGACCTTGATGTTCTTGGCGCTCGGACCCTTGGGGCCGGTGCCGACCTCGAAGGTGACGCGCTGGTTTTCCTGAAGCGACTTATAGCCTTCGCTGCGGATTTCGGAGTAATGGGCGAAAAGGTCTTTGCTGCCGTCGTCGGGCATGATGAAGCCATAACCCTTTTCGGCGTTGAACCACTTAACGATGCCGGTTGCCATGGAGTGTCCTTGAACCTAGAAAGTGCGATTGCTCGCGGGGCGCCAGATCATCAAGGATGGGAGAGGAAGCAACCGCAGCACCACTGACGGCGACAAGTTAACGCAGACCGCGTCGCTTGAGAATCTCGCTGAACCCAGTGTATTGGTGAACCCCGAAAAACGTCAAATATGCGAATGGCCGAAGCGTTGATCGACTGCGCGCGTCACGCATGATTAACGCGCTGATCGCGGCCGGCGGGAACGCATTGCGACATCGAACATTTTCACCTTGGCATGAACGGATACATGCCGATACCCCCGGGAGCGCTGGTGTCGAGCGTTGTCGATTTGCCCCGGCGGGTACCCAGGACGGGCCTGTAGATTCGCTCGCCCTACCGGCCCAGCGATTTAGCCCGAAAAGCCGCCCGCATCCAGGAATTGCTGCTCGGCCTGGGTCGTCTGGCGGCCCAGCGCCGCATTGCGGTGCGGGAAGCGCCCGAAGCGCTTGATGATGTCCCGGTGCAGGACGGCCCAGCGCAGCGAATCCGCATCCAGCGGTTCCATCAGCGCGACGCTGCGGTTCTGCGTCACGAGGCTTTCGGCGTGTTCGAACGGCAGATAGAAAAATTGGCGCAGCTGCGGATCTACGGCCAGGTCGTGACCGGAAGCGATCGCGCGTTCGGCGAAATACTGGGCCAAGGGATCGGTGGCGAACATGTGCGCGGTGCCGCGGTAGGCATTGCGCGGGAATTGGTCCAGCAGGATCATCAGCGCCAAGGCACCGTCAGCGTCTTCCAGCCAGGCATCCAGCTCACGGGACGCGGCGGCCCAATGCGCGGCCTCGAACCGCTGGCGGAACTCGGCATCGAAGGCGTCGCTCTTGCTGAACCACTGCTGCGGCCCGGCATCCGTCCAGAACGCGACCACGTCTTGCGGTTGCACGGCAAGGGGCTTCGGGGAAGATGAGGTCATGGCGGCGATCCTGGAGGCATGGTGAGCCCGCATGGCGGGCGACGCCCCTGCAGACCGAACTTCAGAAGGATACCGCGCAAAAACAAAAAAAGCCCCCGAAGGGGCTTTTTTGAAAACTCAGACCTTTACAGGACCTGAATCTTCGTGGCTTGCGGGCCCTTGGGGCCATTGGCCGTCACAAAGCTGACGCGCTGGTTCTCTTCCAGAGACTTGAAGCCAGAACCCTGGATTTCGGAGAAGTGAGCGAACAGATCCTTACCACCCGCTTCCGGGGTGATGAAGCCATAGCCTTTTTCCGAATTGAACCACTTAACGACGCCGGTTTCCATACTGTATTTCCTAGAGATAATGGGCAAATGCCCGGAGGTCACGAATCAATCAAGGAGGGGACAGTAGAACAATAACGCTGAGCCGGAAAAGGCACGGCACTGAACGAAAATCGCAACGCTTGTGATCGTGTGCCGACACTATCGTTATGTTCCCCTCACAAGTCAACATAATCCTAAAAAATACGTGCCAATAATGCAACAAAGAGAAACTGCGTTGAAAATTTGCACGTTTTCATAGGCAAAACTTGTCCCTGCATAGGTGTAAACACCCATGCATTCATAAAAAAACAATCAAGGCTTATATAAATGCCGTCTAAACCCGTACACCCTTCATACGCCGTTCAGATAGGCACTTTGGTTTGCCGCCAGGCTTACTCGTCGATAGGTAAACCCAACAAATCGAGCGCCGCGCCAAAAGCATCGGAACCCGAGCAAAGGAAAACCGCCACGTCGCCGGGATTCATATTTTCCAGGACTTGGTCGATTTGTTCTTGCGCATTATCAACATTGTCGACATTTGAAGCGTGTATATCCGCCCCAGCTTCGACCTTTTCGATGGGAACGATGTCCGCGATCGCATTGAGATCGGTTACGCCCACCACGACATAGACGCTGATGGACTCGCCATCGATCGTCGTGAGCAGCTCGACGCCGCCCGTCACGTCGGCAAGGTGCCGACTTACTATTTCCATGTTCAATCTTCCTTGATCAGCGGGCGGAGCCCGCTTGGGCGCACGCACCGTGCAGGTGCAATCTCACGCCCAGGCGCGACTATAACAGCCTTATGCTAATGCTTCTTGACATTCGGACCCAGGGACTGCCTGGCGGCGCCAGACGTGGCTGCGACGCTACGGCAGCGCACCCCGGCTTCGGCCAGGACGCGGATCAACGGCTTCTGGGCGGCCAGGAAGGCGCCCTTGTCGTCGCCGGCCAGCTTGCAGATGAACATCTGGGCCAGCAGCTGGGTGCGGCGCGCCTTGCGGTTGCCCGCTTCTTCGGCCAGCCATTCGCCGATCCAGGTGGCGACGGCTTCAGCGTCGCCCTGCTGCTTGACGTGCCCCAGCAAGTCGTAGACCGTCACGCCGACGATGCGGTCGTCTTCGCCACGCGAAAGAAATAGCTTGGCAGCCTGGCCCGAGTAGCCGGGGATCAGCGCGAGGCAATCGCGTTCAGCGGGTTTCTTCATAGCGTTCTGTGTGTTTTGTTGTCGAGAACCCTGGACTGTAACCCGGCCTTGCGCCCTGTCGCATCGGCGCCACGGAACTCTGCTATTGTCGGCTTACCCATTTTCTACACGGTGAACATCATGCAACGCGATTTCGATCTGGTCGTCACGATTCTGGGCGCCCTGCGCGACGCGCCTGGCCCCAACCTGAGCACGCACGACATCAAGAACGCCGCCCTGGCCCCGCACCCCGAAGAGCAAGGCCTGCAGACCATTGCGCATCACCTGGACCTGCTGTCGGACGCCGGCCTGGTCAAGCAAGTCAGCGAGACGGCCGCCAGCGCCGCCGCGACGCGCTGGCGCATCACGTGGAAGGGCTACGATGCCCTGGAGCAGGACGAGGACGACGAAGAAGACGCCGAAGACTTCGACGCCGAAGAATAAGGCAGAGGCCTGGCGCTCAGCGGCGCTGCAGGATGCGCCGCGTGAGCAGCGATGCGGCGGCGCCGATCACCAGGCTGAACATGAAGGCGGCGATCGACAGCATCGCCGACAGGTCGCTGAAGCCGCCATGGCGCGACAGCAGGAACACTGCCACGAAGACCGTGGCGGCCAGCGCGACCACCCCGATCAGCACGTGTTTGACCGAGCGCAGGCGGCCACAGAGCGAGCCGCCGATCAGCGCGGCCGCCACCATCGCGGCCATGGACCAGAACAAATATTCGTACTGCATGCGAACGTTCTCCCCCGAAGGCATTGAGGCGCCCGCATTATAGGCGTGGGATCACCCCTGGGCGGCGACCGCCACGACGCTGATCTCGACCAGCGCGCCGTAGTGCAGTTCGCGCGTAGGCACGATGGCCCGCGCCGGGCGGTGGTCACCGAAAACACGTTCGTACACCCGGTTCACCTCATCCCACAGCGCGATATCCGGGATATACACCGTGACGCTGGCGACCGTGACCAGCGAGGCCCCAGCGGCCGCCAGGATCGCCTTCACGCTGCGCAGGGCCTCTTCGGTCTGGGCGGAGGCCCCATCCGCCAATTGCGGCTTGGCGCCTGGCTGCGCGGGCGCCCGGAAGCCCAGTTGCCCGGAGACGAAGACAAGGCCGTTGGCCCGCACGGCCTGCGAGTAATGCCCGGCGGGCGGCGTGGCATCGGAGGTATTGATCAATTCCATCGTGGATTCCTGTTGAAAGGGGTCGGGCGCGGCGGGCTTACCAGCCGCGGAAGCGTTCCCATCGGGCCACGACGCCAGGCTCGCCCGGGCGAACCACCTGGTAGGCCTCGTGCTGGGCGCAGGTGGCGCATGCGTGGTTGGGGACAATGCGCAGCTTCGTCCCCAGGGGCAGATCGGGCAGGCGGGCGCTGCTTCCCGCACGCAGCATGATGATGCCCTGCTCCTGGTTGGTTTCGGCCAGCAGCAGGTCGGGATAGACCTTGCCGTCCACGTCGCACACCAGGCCATACAACTGGTCCACCGGTTGTTTGGCCGTGCCGCGGTCGCGCGACATGGCCATCCAGCCCGCGTCGACGAGGATCCAGCCCTTGTCGGCCTGGTGGCCGATGACGGTCGTCAGCACGGTGGCGGCGATGTCGTCGACCGAGCACACGCCCAGCCCCGCCATCACCAGGTCGAAAAACACGTAGACGCCGGCGCGCACTTCCGTCACGCCATCCAGGTGGCGGGCGAAGTGCGCGGTGGGCGTGGAGCCGACGCTGACCACCGGGCAAGGCAGCCCGGCCTGGCGGATGGCCTCGGCGCAGCTGACGGCGGCCCAGCGCTCTTGTTCGGCCATGTCGGCGATCGCCTCGACGCTGCGGCAGCCGTAGGACTCGCCGGCATGCGTCATGACGCCGCGCAGGCAGCCCGCGGCATGCAGCGTGCGGGCGATGGACAGCAGGTGCCCGTGATTGCCGGGCTGCACGCCGGCGCGGTGGCCGTCGCAATCGATCTCGATCAGCGTGGGCACGGGACGGCCCTCGGCCAGGGCGCGGTCTGCGACCGCCTGGGCCGCTTCGATGCTGTCGACCACCACGGTCAGGTCCACGCCCTTGCCGCGCAAGGCCAGCACGCGGTCCAGCTTGGAGGGCGACACGCCGACGGCGTAGAGCAGATCGGTGACGCCGGCCGCGGCGAATTGTTCGGCTTCCTGCAGCGTGGAAACGGCGGCCGGCCCCTGAGGGCTGGCCATCACGCGGCGCGCGACGTCAATCGATTTCGGCGTCTTCAGATGCGGCCGCAATTGCACTCCATGCCCGGCCATCAGCGCGTTCAGGCGCTGGATATTGCGCGTCATGCGGGTTTCGTCCAGCAGCAGGCAAGGAGTGTCCAGGGTATCCAGGGGGGTGGGCAGACTGGGGATAGTCATCGGGCGGGTCTCGGCAGATCGGGTCGGGAGGACGCCAGGCGAAGCAGGAGTCCGGTTGGATGAAGTATGGCGCGGAGCGCGTCACAGGTGTTTAATACAAGCTTAATTTTTAATTAATCCCAATCTGAATGATCACCACCGACGACCTGCGGTTTTTCATGACCTTGGCGGCCACCCCGTCCCTTGCGCAGGCGGCGCGCGCGCTGGACGTGACGCCTCCCGCCGTCACGCAGCGGCTGCATGCCCTGGAAAAGCGCCTGGGTGTCCGGCTGGTCAACCGGTCGGGGCGCGGCACGGCGCTGACCGACGAAGGGCGGCTGCTGGCGTTGCGGGCCGGGCAGATCTGCGGCGAACTGGGCGAGCTGGCCGATGAACTGGCGGGGCGGCGCGGCGTGGTGGCTGGCCATCTGCGCGTGGTGGCGCCGTTGGGCTTCGGCCAGCGCTACGTGGCCGGCCTCGTGGCCGGCTTCCGGAACAGCAGCGACAACATCACCGCGAGCCTGACGCTATCGGACGGGCCGCCGCGGCTGGCGACCGACAACTGGGATGTGATGGTGCATATCGGCGAGCTGCGCGACTCCACGCTGGTGGCCTACCCGCTGGCGCCCAACCGCCGCATCCTGTGCGCGTCGCCCGCCTATCTGGCGCGCCGCGGCGCGCCCGCCAAACCCGAAGACCTGCGCGACCATGACTGCATCGCCCTGCGCGAGAACGACGAGGACGTGACGCTGTGGCGCTTCAAGCGCGGACGCGGGCCGGCTGTCGGGGTGCGCATCGCGCCCGTGCTGTCGAGCAACACCGGCGCGGCCGCCGTGGAGTGGGCGCTGGCCGGGCATGGCATCGTCGCGCGGTCGGAATGGGATGTGGCCGAACACGTCAAGACGCGATCGCTGGTGCCCCTGCTGGCCGGGTGGAACCTGCCTGACGCCAATGTGGTGGCGCTGGTGAAATCGCGCCAGGACCTGTCGGCGCGGACCGCCGGCTTCCTGGCGCATCTGCGCGCGGCGTTCACCGCCACGCCCTGGCGCGAAAAAAGCTAGGGCGCGCCTAGTCCAGCATCGCTTCGGCTTCGATCTCGACCAGCCATTCGGGCAGGGAGAGCCCGCTGACGATGACCCAGGACGACGGCGGCGGGTCCACGGGAAAGCGGTCGCGCAGCGCTTGGGCGATCACTTCCTGGTCTTCGCGCACCGTCTCGCAGATGTAGATGCGCAGCATGATCACCTGCGCCATGGTGCCGCCCGCCGCCGCCAGCACGCGCTGGATATTGTCCAGTGCGGCCTCGGTCTGCTCTTGCAGGCCAGGACCGATCGTCCGTTCGTTGATGTCGACGCCGACCTGGCCTGACAGCAGCATCCGGCGCTGCCCCGTCACGATGACGGCCTGGCTGAAACCGTACTGGACGGTGTTGAATACGGTGTCGGGATTGATGACGGTTCGGGTCATGAGGTGCTCCTGTGGGCGGCGCGCCCCGCAGCGCGCCGAAACCGCCATTCTATCGAGACGCCCGCGTCAGGAAGCGGCCTGTCCTGCCGTGCCGGCGCGCGCGCCCGGCAAGGCCACCAGCAGCACGATCGCGCCGGCGGCGACCGCCGTCCAGAATCCCGCCCGCACGCCGTAGTGGTCGACCACCCACCCCGCCATCGCGGCGCCGGCCGCGACCCCGGCGCCCAACCCCGTCACCAGCCACGTCAGCCCTTCGGTCAGGCGCTGTCCGGGGACGCTGCTTTCGACCAGCGCCATGGCGATGATCATGGTGGGCGCAAACGACAGCCCGGCCAGCAGCACGCCCAGCGACAGCGTGATGAGGTCGTTCACCAGCAGCAACGGCAAGGTCGTGAAGGCCGTGACCGCCGCGGCGATGGACAGCATCCGCGCAAGCGGCATCTGGAATTTCAGCACGCCGAAGATCAGCCCCGCCACGCAGGAACCCAAAGCATAGGCCGACAGGATCAGGCTGGCGCCCGCCGGCACCCCTTGCGCCCGGGCGAACGCGACGCTAAGCACGTCGATCGTGCCGACGATCACGCCCATGGCCGACATCATCGCCACCAGCGATTGCATGGGGGGCATGCGCAGGACGGAGGCCTCGCGCCCTGCTTGCCTGACCTGAACGGCGGGCGCGGTAGCCCGCTGCAGGACGAACGCCGTCACGCCCACCGCCAGCAGCAAGGCCGCAGCCAGCGGGGCGGCCTGGGGAAACAACGCCACGCTCAGTCCCACTGAAATGGGAGGCCCCACGATGAAGCTGAGCTCATCCGCCACGGATTCCAGCGCATAGGCGGTGCGCAGCTGCGGCTGGTCGCGGTAGATCTCCGTCCATCGGGCGCGGATCATCGCGGGCATGCTGGGCAAGGCGCCCGCCAGCACGGCAAACACGAACAGCGTCCAATCCGGCGCGTTCCATTGCACGCACGCGGCCAGGCCGATCAATGCCAGCACGCAAATGCCGGCCGCCACCGGCAGCACCCGCCCCTGCCCATGCCGATCCACCAGGCGTGAGATGCGCGGGGCAAGCAAGGCGGTGGCCAACGCGAACGTGGCGGCGACGCCCCCCGCCAACGCATAGGCCCCGCGCACTTCCGACAACATCGTGATGATGCCGATGCCGATCATCGGCAAGGGCAGGCGCGCGATTGCGCCCGCCAACACAAAACCGGTGGCGCCAGGCGCCTTGAACAACTCACGATACGGATTGGACACCGATGACCTTTAGAACCTGATAGACGGCGAGATCGTATTCACATACAGTGCGTATGTCAATTAACATACGCGCCGTATGTCACTGGAGAATTGCATGTCGCGTTCCCGCGCCGAGATGATCGAGGCCACCCGGACCAAATTGCTGGCGACCGCCCGCCACGCCTTTCAGCACGCGGGCTACGCCGCCACGTCCATGGACGACCTGACTGCATCCGCAGGGCTGACGCGAGGGGCTTTGTATCACCATTTCGGTGACAAACAAGGCTTGCTCGTCGCCGTGGTCGAACAAATCGACGGCGAAATGGATCAACGCCTCAACGCGGTGTCGGCGCAGGCCACCGCCCCCTGGGACGCCTTGCGCGGACGTTGCCGCGCCTACCTGCGGATGGCGACCGAGCCCGACATTCGCCGGATCGTGCTGCAGGACGCGCGCGCGGTGCTGGGCCCGGCTTCCGACGCCGCGCAGCAGCAGTGCATCGCGTCGCTGGCCGGGCTGCTGCACGGCCTGATGACGGCGCACATCATCGAGGACGCCGATCCGCACGCGCTTGCGCGGCTGGTCAATGGCAGCCTGACCGACGCCGCGTTCTGGATCGCCGATGCGCCGGAGGACGCGCCGCGGCTCGAGCAGGCCTTGCATGCGCTGGACCTGCTGCTGCGCGGATTGCGACGGCGCTAAGCCCCTACCTTCGGCAGGCCTTCGATTGTGCATCGGCCGTGATCCACGTATTATCAAAGCATATTCTTGTTTAAATAATTCTGGAGACCGCTGTGGCCGTCAGCACAACCCCTGAATCCAGCGCTTCCTGGGCCGACCTGCTGCACGGCGCCAATGCCTTGCGCTCGATCGCGCTGGCAGGCGGCGTGGCGCTGCACGCCATCAATGTCTATATCGTCACCACCATCCTGCCCAGCGTCATCCAGGAGATCGGCGGGCTGGAGTATTACGCCTGGAACACGACGCTGTTCGTCGTGACCTCCATCATCGGATCGGCGCTGTCAGCCAAATTGATCGAAACGCTGGGCCCGCGCGCGGCGTACCTGGCGGCCGTTGCCATATTTACCGCCGGCGCCGTCGCCTGTGCGCTGGCGCCCACCATGCCGGTGTTGCTCGCCGGACGCAGCATCCAGGGCCTGGGCGGCGGCATACTCTTCGCGCTGAGCTATGCGCTGATCCGGCTGGTGTTCGATGCGCCCCTCTGGTCGCGCGCCATGGCGCTGGTGTCGGGCATGTGGGGCGTGGCGACTTTGTGCGGTCCGGCGATCGGCGGCATCTTCGCCCAGACCGGACATTGGCGGCTGGCATTCTGGGCCTTGCTGCCTGTGGCCGCCGCCCTGGCCTTGATCGTGACGTTCAAGGTCGGCGGCCGGTCATCCGTGCCTCCTGCCCCACCCTCGCCCTTGCCGCTGGGCACGCTCGCGCTGCTGGTGGCCTCCGTGCTGGCCATCACGCTTGCCAGCCTGTCGACGAATCTGGCCGGGAACCTGGCGGGCATCGCCGGCGGACTGGCCATCGCCACCCTGATCGCCAGGGTGGATTCTCGCGCCGACAGGCGCTTGCTGCCCACCGGCGCGTATTCGATACGCACGCCGCTGGGCGCGCTATATGCCGTGATGTGCCTGGTGGTAGCCGCCATCACGACCGAGATCTTCGTGCCCTACTTCCTGCAGGTCATCCATCGCCTTTCGCCGCTGGCTGCGGGCTACATGACGGCCGCAATGGCCGCGGGCTGGACGCTTGCCGCGATGCCCAGCGCCACCCGCACAGGGGCCGCCGCCGATCGCCTGGTGCGCCTGAGCCCGGCCGTGATCCTGGCTTCGCTGATCGGCCTGGCCATCATGACGCCGCAAACGGCGGTGCTGTCGTCGTTGGCGGGCCTGGCCGCCTACATCGTCGCGCTGGCAGGCGTGGGTTTCGGCATCGGACTGGCGTGGCCACACTTGCTGACCCGGATCTTCAATGCCGCGCCCAAGGGAGAGGAAACGCTGACGTCGTCCTCGATCACCACCGTGCAGCTCTATGCATCGGCGGTGACGGCTGCGCTGGCGGGGGTGGTTACCAATAGCGCGGGACTGGTCGACCCGGGTGGCGTAGAAGGCGCGCAACAGGCGGCGCGATGGCTGTTCGCCGCTTTCGCCGCCGCGCCCGCGCTGGCCTTGCTGCTACTTGCACGAGTCACGCGAGCAACGGCCGGCAGGCATTGAGCCCGCAAGGTATCGACGAATCTTGGACCATCGTGGCTGAAATCCACCAAACGCGGTATGGAAGGGCAAGCGGGTCTTTGCTACGCTGACGACACCTGAACAAGGTGACGTCCATGAGCAACAAGATCCGACTGCTTTGCGTTCAACCTTCCTCGCTTTCCGCGCGTTTCGCCTTCATGGCGATTGCCTTGCGATGGTCGATGGGGGCCACGCCCCGGCCCACGCGCCTGATGATCGGGCCGCACGAACTGGAGCCGGTCGGCACGGAATCGGCATTCTGGCAGTTTGCGCTGCGTCACGCGCTGCTGGGCCAGTCATTTCTGGTGACGCGCGGCATCCACTGGGATGTGGCGGCCTCGGTAGATGGCGACGAAGTGCGGGCATTCGGCCGCAAATTCGCCCTTAGCCAATGCTTGTACTGACCGGCGCCTAGACGCCGAATTCGCGCTTGCGGTGGAAAGCGGCCAGTTCCTCGGCCGTCCAGCGTTGGCGCGCCTCTTCCTGGCAGCAGGTGCGAAAGACGAGTGCTCCGACTTCAAGGAATCGCGTGACGTCGGCATCCGATAGTTTCGCCTGCACCTGCAACAGGCAATCCGCATAGGCCGAGAGTATGCCGTCCCAGCCGTCGACCTTGCCCGGCGCAACGGGCTGCGAGATCATGCGCACCATCATTTCACTATGGTCCATGCGATAGTCCCCCCTTTGATACCGCGCCAGCGCCCCTCTTCCAGCAACTGGTCGCACGGCACGAGCAGCAAGTGCCGTACCCGCCTCATGCCGCGCGCCAGCCCGCCTGCCGGGCACGGGCCGTCGCTGGCGCAGCGGTAAGAGCCTGCACTGCGATGAAGAAACTACCGGCCGGCGGGCACGTCCGGCGCCCTTCCCCGGAGCAACGCGTCGGGATGCGTCTGGAGGTAATCCGACAGCTCCCGCAGCGATCGGGCTGCCCTGCCCAGTTCGCGCAACGCAACGTCCGCGTTTTGGGGCAACCCGGCATCCGGCGCCAGCAACCCGCCCACGGCTGCCAGAGACCGGTTGGCCTGCCGCAGCAAGGCCTGCGCCTCCGGCGCCAGCTTCGTATCCAGCCGCCTGACCAGGCTGGAGGCTGCGCGCAACGCCCCACCCAACTCGGTCCCGATCGCCTCGAACGGCACGCGGTCAAGCTTGGTGAGGATGCTGTTGACCTGCTGCTGCAGCTGATCCAGATTGTTGGGCACGGTAGGGATGAAGGGTTCCTCCTCCATCTTGAACGTGACCGGCTTCGCATTCGGAAACTCGACCATCGCCACATACAGCTGGCCGGTCAGCAGGTTGCCGATGCGCAACTGCGCACGCGTTCCTCGCTCGATCATCGCCGCCAGAAGTCTGCCGCTGGGATGCTGCAGATCGCTGCCGGCGTATTCCTTGATCTGGCCGACCATTTTTCCCCCCAGCCGTTCCGGATAGAGCGTGGCGGAGACCACCGCGTAGAACTGCTGGGTGACTCGGTCGAAATCCAGGTTGATCGCGTCCACCTTGCCGACCGTCACGCCGTAGGCGTCGATAGGCGCGCCGACCACCAGGCCGCGCACGGACTGGTCGAACCGCATCCGGATGCGCAGCGCAACGCCATCGGGCTGCGCCCGGGCCGCCTCTTCATTGGGATAGATGACAAACGACGCCTCAGCCGCTGCCACCTGATGGCTACGCTGTTCGTGCGTATCGAACGCCACGCCCCCCACGATCACCGACAACAGCGATTGCGACCGCATCTGCAAACCTCGGGCATCCACGCTGAAGTCCACGCCGCTGGCATTCCAGAAACGCGTGCCGTCATTGACGTAGGCATCGTTGGGAGCATCGACGAACACCTGCACGTCCACGCCGTCTCCCCCCTTGGATAGCCGGTATCCCACCACCTGGCCTACGGCGATTCGGCGATAGTAGACGGGCGACCCGATGTCCAGCGACCCGAGGTCTTGCGCGTGCAGCGTAAAGCGCTTGCCCGCCCGGTCCTGCGCCACCTCGGGCGGCACTTCCAAGCCGGTGAATTCATACCTGCTCTTTGGATGGGCGCCGTCCTTGCTGCCGACCGGATCCAGGCCGATATACGAACCTGACAGCAACGTGCCCAGGCCGGACACGCCGCTTAGCGTCAGGCGGGGCCGGACCACCCAGAACACGGTGCCGTCCTGCAGCAAGCCGTTGGCATCCTTATCGACGCGGATGGTCACGTCCACGCCGGAGCGCTCCCGGTTCAAGGCGACACGCTCGACGAGGCCGACGGTGACCTCCTTGTACCGCACCTGGGTCTTGCCGGCCTCCAGCCCTTCGGCGGTCTGGAAGTGAATGACGGCCGTGGGCCCCGCGTTCAGCCAGACCTGCAACACCAGCAGCAATCCGCCCACCGCCGCGACGAGGGGCACGAGCCAGATCCAGGAAACCCGCCGCCGCTTGCGCGGCAGGGGCGAGGGCGTTTCACCAGCGGCAGAACCAGACTCAGCCATAGAGGGCAACCCCTTTGTGTGCACGGCCGGACGCGAGGGCGGATTCCTGCGCTAGCGTCGCGCCGCAGGCCACCCGGCGCAAGTGGGGGGATTCCCGGTGACCCGTCTTCCTCCCTGCCTGCAAGCCCGTGCATTAGCGGGTAGCATGGCCGTCCCATTTGGAGGAAGTCAACGTGAATATCACCATCCGCCCCGCCACCCCTTCGGATGCGGCCCAGATCTACGCTTTCATCACCGAACTGGCCGTCTACGAACGCGCCGCACACGAGGTGATCGCCAGCGCCGACGACGTCGCCCGCACCCTGTTCGCCCCCCAGGCGCCCGCCAAGGCCCTGATGTGCCTCGCGGACGGCAAGGCGATCGGCTACGCCGTCTATTTCTACAGCTATTCGACCTGGCTGGGCAAGAACGGTATCTATCTGGAAGATTTGTACATCACGCCCGAGCACCGCGGCATCGGGGCCGGACGCGACCTGCTGCGCCACCTGGCGCAGGAAGCCGTCGCCGGCGGCTGCGGCCGGCTGGAATGGAGCGTGCTGGACTGGAACAAGCCGGCAATCGATTTTTACCGGTCCATCGGCGCGCTGCCGATGGATGAATGGGTGCGCTACCGCCTGACCGACGAGGCGCTGCGCGGCTTTGCCGAAGGCCGCCGCTCGGCCGCCTAGAATTCGGGCAGATCGAACAGCGTATGCAGCGTGGAGCTGGGGACCGGCACGGATGCCAGATGTTCGCGCCCGTCGTCGTCCACCAGCACCCGCACCGCGCGCAACGCCACGCTGGTGCCCTCTACGCTGAAGGCGGTTTCAACATCTCCGCCGTCCTTGATGACTTCGATGACTTCCGACGCCGCCGCCGTCACGGGTTCGGTGACCCAGCCGGGCACGCCGCGCTCGGCCTGGCCCCAGCGTACGTAGGCGATATGCCCGCTGACGGGTTCTTTTCGAACGGCGACGATCACATGCAAAGCCATCCAGGCCTCCCTAAAGTGTGGCCTGGATCGTATAACAAGTTGACGTAGGCAGGATGACAGCCCGCGTCACGGTTCGATGTCGATAGGGGCAAAGGACTTCACCAGGTCGTCCAGCTGCTTGAGCTGGGTGAGGAACGGTTCCAGCTTGTCCAGCGGCAAGGCGCTGGGGCCGTCGCACTTGGCGTTCTTGGGATCGGGGTGGGCTTCCAGGAACAGGCCCGCCAGGCCGACCGCCATGCCGGCGCGCGCCAACTCGGCCACCTGCTCGCGGCGGCCACCGGAAGCCGCGTCCAGCGCCGAACGCTGCTGCAATGCATGCGTCACGTCGAAGATCAACGGGCGGTTGCCCGTCACTTTCTTCATCACGCCGAAACCCAGCATGTCGACGACCAGATTGTCGTAACCGAAGCTGGTGCCGCGGTCGCACAGGATCAGCTTGTCGTTGCCGGCTTCCGTGAACTTCTCGACGATGTTCAGCATCTGGGTCGGGCTCAGGAACTGGGGCTTCTTGATGTTGACCACGCGCTGCGTTTTTGCCAGCGCCACCACCAGATCCGTCTGCCGCGCCAGGAAAGCGGGCAATTGCAGGATATCGACCACTTCGGCCACCGGCGCGGCCTGCCAGGGTTCATGCACATCGGTAATGACCGGCACGCCGAATTCTTTCTTGACCGCTTCGAAGATCTTCATGCCCTCTTCCAGCCCCGGGCCACGGTAGGAATGGATGGACGAGCGGTTGGCCTTGTCGAACGACGCCTTGAACACGTAAGGAATGCCCAGCTTGCGGGTCACGCGCTGGTATTCCTCGCAGGCGCGCAACGCCAGATCCAGCGATTCCAGCACATTGATGCCGCCGAACAGCACGAAAGGGCGATCGTTGGCGCAGGGGATCGACGGGGAGATAACGACTTCTGGGGCGGTCATGATGAGGGAATCCTGTAGTGATAAGGCAGGTGACAGTGCGTAATGTACAACCTGCCCCGCCCGCTTTTCACCTTCCGGCCCGGATTCTCCCAGGACTTAGCGGCTGGCGAGCATGCGGCGCAGCACGCCGTCGCGCAGCACGTAATGGTGAAACAGGGCCGCCAGCGCGTGCAGCAGCGCCAGGATGATGATCGTCCAGGCCACCGTGTCGTGCAGCCCGCCGATGAACCGGCGCTGCTCGTGGTCGATGGCGATGAGCGTGGGCACGTTGAACAAGCCGAAAAAGGCGAATGGCTCGCCCTGGGCCCAGCGGAACAGGAACCCCAGCGCGATCTGCACGGCCATCAACAGGTACAGCAGCCCGTGTACGCCCGTACTAGCCACCCGCAACCAGCCGCTCGAGGCGGGCGGCAGGCGCCTGCCTCGACAGAGGCGCCAGATGACGCGCAACACGAAGACCGCCGCGAACGCCAGGCCGAATGAAATATGCAGCGATTGCAGCAAGCGACGCGTGGGCGTTCCGCGCGGCAGGAAGCTCCAGGTCTCGGCCAGCGCGAACAGGCCAACGACCAGAAACGCCGTGAGCCAATGGAACACGATCGTGCCGCGGTCGTAGTGCGCCGAAACCGGATGGGAGGCGGGTAAAGGGGACGTCGTCATCAGCAGCGCTCTTGGGCAGACAATAGCCCGCAAGCGTAGGGACATCCGACTTACGGCGTCCTGAGCGCGCGGCTTTATCGCTGGACGCGCTGCGGTTCACTGGCCACAATGATCCGTTGCGGACCGGTCGTCGCGCCGTCCGGCACTTGAAACAAGGGTGGGCTCATGGGTTTTTTCGATTCTCTTTTCCGGCGCAAGCCCTCGCCGGACCAGTTCGCCAAGCTGTTCGTCGCCGCGGCGCGGCGCGAAGGTTTCGCGAATGCGCTGACCTACAAGTCGGATGAATTCCGGCTGCTGCTGGGCGAAGGCTCGTACTTCAACCTGCACAATGCCTACCATGCGTACTGCAACACCCGCGGAGCGGACCAGAAACGCGCCTTGCAGGGTTTCGTGTCGGCGCTGTCCAGCAGCACGCAGGGCACGCCGCAACAGGCCTCCGTCGCCAGACCGATGCTCAGGGCCGTGATCCGCGGCCGCAGCGCGCTGGAAGACGTGCGCCTGCACCACGTCCGTACAGAAGGCAACGACTCGGCCTTCCACCCCGCGTTCCGGCCCTTTGGCGACGATTGCGTCGTCCTGCTGGCACTGGACCACCCGGACGCCATCTCCACGCTGACCAACGGCCCGGAAGCCGCATGGGGATTGACGTTCGAGCAGGCGCTGGCGATCGCCATCGACAATCTGCGCGACGCTCCCGACCATTTTTCCGAATTGGCGCCCGGCGTCTACCGCGGCGGCTGGGCGGACGGCTATGACATCAGCCGCGCCCTGCTGCCCGACATGCTCGAGCGCGTTCCGGTGCGCGGCCGCCCCGTGTTCATGATGCCCACGCGCGATGTGCTGCTTGTCACCGGAGACAACGACGACGACGGACTGGTCGCCATGGTGGAATTCTGCCTTCAGGCGTTGCAGCACGGGCGGGTAGTCAGCGCGCACATGTACCACTATGAAGACCGCGAACCCTTGCGCTACGAGCCTGCCAGCCCCGCGCTGGCGCACCGCCTGGCGCACCTGGCCCGCCTGCTGGACAAGTCGGAATACGACGCCCAGAAAGAGGCGCTGGACCATATCCACGAAGAACAGGGCATGGACATCTTCGTCGCCCACTACAACCTCTTCACGCAAGAGGATGACCCCGCCACCTCGTTCTCGCTGGCGTCATGGACACGGGGCGTAGACACGTCGCTGCCCAAGGTCGATCGCCTGGCGCTCGTCCGCCCGGACGCCGACGACGAGATTGGCGAAGTCCGGGTCGTATCCTGGGAGCAGGCGGTGCGCGTGCTGGAACCCCTGTTGGCGCGCGAAGTCGGTTACCCCATCAGGTACCGCACGCAAGGATTTCCCGCCGACGCGCTTTTGGCGCAGTTGAACGAGGTGACTTAGGTTTCGGCTAGCCTCGCTCCGCCGCCGGATTGCTGACCAGCCGGTACGCGATGGCGCCGATGATGGCGCCGGCGATGGGCGCGACCCAGAACAGCCACAACTGTTCGATTGCCCACCCGCCTACGAACAGCGCCGGCCCGGTCGAACGCGCCGGGTTCACCGACGTGTTCGTGACGGGGATGCTGATCAGATGGATCAGTGTCAAGGCGAGCCCGATGGGAATGGCCGCAAAGCCCGCCGGCGCGCGCTTGGAGGTGGCGCCAAGGATCACGAACAGGAAGCCCGCGGTCATCACCACTTCCGTCACCAGCGCGGACGCAAGCGAGTACTTGCCGGGCGAATACGCACCATAGCCGTTTGCTGCGAAATGGCTGCCCTTCAGGTCAAAGCCCAGCTTGCCGCTGGCGATGCAAGCCAGCACGGCTGCCGCCACGATCGCGCCCAAGACCTGCGCGATGACATAAGGCAGAATTTCCTTGGCGGGGAACCGGCCGCCGGCGAAAAGGCCGACGGTGACCGCCGGATTGAAATGCCCGCCCGAAATATGGCCCACCGCGAACGCCATCGTCAGCACCGTCAGGCCGAACGCCAGCGCGACGCCGGCGAAGCCGATGCCCAACTGCGGAAATCCGGCTGCCAACACTGCGGCGCCGCACCCGCCCAGCACCAGCCAGAACGTGCCGAAAAACTCCGCGCCACAACGCTTTGGAAGCGAATACATGTCAACTCTCCGAATGCGAAAAGCCCAAGATATCGTGCAGCGGTGATCACGACTTTAAAGAACTGAAAATCTTGACAGTTCTTGTCCAGGCCGGCGCCCGCGCCAGGGTATCGCTGACGGTAAGGCCCCCGGCGGGATCCGGCGATCGTGCAAACGGCCGATGCTGAAAGGCCCGGGCCTTTCGCGCTATCCTGATGCGGCCTCGAACCGCCCCGGCAGAATATGGACGCACCCACCCTCTTTCTCTATATCGTTGCCGTCAGTGCAGTGATGATCACGCCCGGTCCGTCGATGCTGCTGGCCTTGAACAATGGCGCTTGCCACGGCATGCGAGTCGCCCGCTGCGGCATCGCCGGCGCGGCCTTGTCGGACCTGATCCTGATCGGCGCGGTGGGTGGCGGGCTGGGCGCGCTGCTGCAGGCGTCCGAGCAACTGTTTTCCATCGTGAAATGGGGCGGCGCCGCCTATCTGCTTTATCTGGCATGGGCCATCTGGCGCGCACCGGCGCAAGCCTTGCGGGCGAATGCGGCACCATCGCCCGCAAGCGGCCGCTCGGCATTTTTCAGGGCGCTGTTCGTCGGGTTGTCGAATCCGAAGGGCGTCCTGTTCTTTTCGGCGTTCCTGCCGCAGTTCATCCAGCCTGCCGCGCCCGTGGCCCAGCAATACTTGCTGCTGGCAGTGACCAGCGCCGCCATCGACTGCGTGATGATGAGCCTTTACGCCTTCGGTGGACGCCACGCCATGCGGACGTTTTCCGCCCGGGTGATGACGTGGGTCAACCGCGGTTGCGCGGGCATGCTGGCCGCGCTGGCGCTGGGCCTGACGCTTTACCGGCGCGGCGACCTGCGCTGACACCGCGAAGGCGGATCAGCCGTGCATCGGCGTGCACAACTCCACAAGCGTGCCGTCCGGGCAGCGCAGGTACGACACGACCTGCCCCCACGGCTTTGCCAACGGTGCGCTCAGTTCTGTGGCACCCGCCGAGACCGCCTGCGCATGCGCGGCGGCCACATCGTCCGTGAGGAAAGCCACTTCCATACCCAGCGGTTTGGACGACGACGAGGCTTCGACGTGCCCGCCGTTGAAATTCATGTCGCCCAGCGCATGCGCGGCGAACGACAGCGTGGTCTCGCCCGTGTCGAGTTCGCCATAGGTTTGGGATTCATGCAGGAAGCGGCGGGAAAAGCCGAAGGCGCGCTCGAAGAATGTCAGCGACGCGGGGACATCGGGCACATAGATGATGGTGTATCCGAATTTCATGTTCAGCCTTTCAATGGGGGGAATCGGCCCGGCCTTGCGGTTTCACGGCCGGGGATTCGGTAATTTGACCAGAATACTGGATGTGTATCCAGCAAATAGTCCAACCGTTCCGTCATAATCGGACCATTGGCGCTGGCGCGGAGATCCGGTATGCAGGCGAATTGCGTCAGCCCTTGAGCTGACGCGGGTCCAGGCTCCACAAGGCGTGGTCGCTGGTCGACACGCCCACCGCGCCGTGCTTCATCGCGATGCCAATGTCCGTCTGATTGCAGACGAACCCCGACGCCACGATGGGAGGCAGGGCCTTCAGGTCCTGCTCGGCCATGTGCGTGAGCATCGGCGCCGGCATCAGCTGGACCAGATTGGGGTCGCTTTGCTCCAGCGCCTTGACGCTGCGCGGCCAGGTCGAACGGTCGGTCACGAACACTTTCTGCATCGTGACCATGCCCGCCCGGTTGGCGCGCTGGATGGTCGCCACGCGGGTGGACACCAGGCTGGCCACGCCGATATCAGCCAGGTATTCCACGCCGCCCTTGTCCTGCGACAGGCCTTCGCAGCTGTCTATGTTGACGATCGCGAACTTGCCCGCCCGGTTCAGCGCCGCGATCACGGGCGCCAGCTTGCGCAGCTCGACGTTGGCGACGATGCCGATTTCGGCCACGCTGCCCACGAAGGTATTGATCTGCTCAAGCCCGTACATCGTCGCGATGACGGGATGGCGCGCCAGACATGCCCCGAATGACCTATCCATGGTTATCGATCTTCCTGATCGTAAAAGCGCGCGTCGCTCAATCCCAGCTTGCCGGGGTTAAGGATGTTCTGCGGATCCAGCGTGCGCTTGATCGTGCGCAGCACCTCGAACGCGCCCCCCAACGATTCCTGCATGTACGGCGCGCGCAACAGGCCCACGCCGTGATGGTGGCTGAGCGCCGCATTATATTTAATCAGCACGGCATTGGCCGCATCCCAGGCCGCGCGATACCACTGCGCGCGCCGCTCCACCTCGACCTCGCCGCGCAATGAAAAATACAGGCACGCCCCGTCGACGTAGGCGTGCGACTGATGCGCGGAACCGGCCAGCGTGCCCGGCACCGCGTTGATCGCGGCCACCACGTCGGCGTAGATGCCGGGCAGGTCGCTCCAGCGGCCCGCCATTTCCAGCGTGTCGGCCACAAAGCCCGGGCTGCGCTTGAAGCCTTCGGCGCTCTTTCCCGTCAGGTAACGGGTCTCCAGCCAGCGCTCGAAGACCGCGTCGCCATCGAGCTTCTCGCCGAGTTCCTCGCACACGCCCTGGCTGATCTCCATGACGGCGTCCACGATCTGGCGCGCGCCTTCGTCGGCCACCAGCAGCACGTTCAGGTCGGGCCGGTTGAACTGGACGCCGCTTTCCAGTTCGTCATACAGCCGCAGCGCCGCCGGGTTGGCGCCGCGCTGCATGATCTCGCGGCACGCTTCCAGGCCAATGGCGAACGTCTTGAACCCGTAGGCGATGGCCCGGCCGTAGTCCGGCAGCCGATGCAGCTTCAGGCGCAGGCGCACGATCACGCCCAGCGTGCCTTCGGATCCGATGAAGACCTGCTGCAGGTCAGCGCCCACCGCCGCGCGGGAATAGCCACCCACGGTGATCAGGCTGCCGTCGGCCAGCACCACGTCCATGCCGAAGACCATGTCTTCGATTTTCCCGTAACGCGTGGACAACTGGCCCGCGCCACGGCAAGCCGCCCAGCCGCCCACGGTGCTGATGCCGAACGACGAGGGCCAGTGGCCCATCGTCAAGCCATACTCGTTCTGGATCGTCTGTTCGAACACGTCGCCGAACATGCCTGCCTCCACTTCGACAATCTGGCTTTCGCGGTCCACGCCGATCAGCTTGTTCAATTGGCAGACATCCAGCACGATGCCGCCGCGCACGGGCAAGGCCGCGCCGGTAACGTTGCTGCGGCCTGCCGACACCGTGAGGGGGATGGCCTGCGCGCTGGCGACGCGCATCACCGCCTGCACCTGCTCCACCGTGGACACCTTGACGATCACCGCCTGCGGCGTGGCGGGCTTGCCGCCCGTCTCCGACATCATCGACCCGGCCCACCAATCGCGGGTCCAGGCCACGACATCGGCGGTGCCGGTCAGCACCTCGTCGGCAACGTGGCGCAAGGCGTCGATCTGCCCCGCCGACAGACGCACCGGATCGCGCTGCAATCCGGGTTCCGAGCCGGTCTGGGTCAATGCGGCGGCGTAGGCTGGCGGCGTGTGCGCGCCGACGACGTAGTTGCCACGGTTGTAGCCGCGCTTGATGGCTTCTTTGCTGATCATTCCTTGTCTCCCATGAGTACGGATTTTTCGTGCTGGATCGCAACCAGGTAGTCATTGACCTGCTGCGTGATGACGGTGGGCGCCAGGCCCAGTTCGGATTGCAGGATCTGTCCCACGCGCGCGGCGGCCAAGGCGGATGCGTCGCGCGCCATCAGGCGGGCGCGCATCCTGCGCGACAGCACGTCTTCGACCGTGCCGGCCAGTTCGTGGCGCACGGCGTACAGGACTTCGGCCTCGGTGTAGGGCAGCCCCTGGACGATGGGCGTCTGCAGCGCCGGCGCGGCTTGCATCAGGTCGCTGACAAAGCGCGCCTCGGTGCCATAGCGCTCGCCCAGATGCGCCGACATGCCGCCCGAGGCTACGATGGCCTGCGGGTCGTAGCCTGCTGCGCCCAGCAGATAGGCCTTCTTCGTCTGGCAGGGGTTGCGCTGGCCGATGACCTGCTGCGCGGCGTCGATCGTCTGTTCGGCCATGTGACGCGACGTGGTCAGCTTGCCGCCCACGATCGTGACCAAGCCGTCCGCGGCGACGCGGATTTCATGATTGCGCTTGACCTCCAGCGTCTTGCCGCCGGGCGGCCCGACCAGCGGCCGGCAACCCGCGATACTGCCCACGACGTCCTCGGCCTGCAGGTCGGTCTTCAGGGCCGAGCGCGCGCCTTCCAGCAGGAAGTCCAGCTCGCGGCGCGTGCAGTACACGTCGTCCAGATCGCCTGCGTAGTCTTCGTCGGTTGTGCCCAGATACGACACGTTGCCCCAGCGCGTGATGGTGGCGCGGCGGCTGCGGCCCGGCACAGGAATGGTGACGGTGCAATCGTTGCGCACCTTCAGCCAGGGCACCGCCACGTGCACCCCTTTGGCGGGACGCACCTGCAGCGCGGACGCGTCGCCCCGCTTCGCGCCGTTCCAATCCCGCAGCCAGACGCCGGTGGCCATGATGACCACGCCGGCGCGCGCGCGGATCTCCTGCTGCCCCGCCTGGACGATCACGCCGTCCACCCTGCCCTGCGCGTTGCGCGTCACCTCGATCGCCTTGGCGTGATTGATGACCGTCGCGCCATGGAAGGCCGCCGTGCGCGCAACAGCCAGCGTCAGCCGCGCGTCGTCCACGCGGGCATCGAAGTACAGGAATCCGCCCAACAGCCCTTCTTCCTTGAAGGTCGGACAATGCGACAGCACTTCTGCGGCGGTCAGTTTCTGGTGCAGGATGCCTTCGCGCCAGCCGCCCGCCATGTCGTAGGTCCACAGCAGGCTTTCAAAGGCCTTGGCCAGCCGCTTGTCGAACACCCCGTCGCGCTCCAGGATCGGAAACAGGAACGGCAGACGCTGCACCAGATGCCGCGCGTTGCGGCGCAGACGCTGGCGCTCGTGCAAGGAATGCCGCACCAGCCCCAGGTTGCCCTGTTCGATGTAGCGCAACCCGCCATGCACCATCTTCGATGACTTCGAAGAAGTGCCCGATGCAAAATCGTCCTTCTCCACGACGGCCACGCGATAGCCGCGCAGGCTGGCGTCCAACGCCGCATACACGCCGGTAATGCCGCCGCCCACGATCAGCATGTCGTACTGCTCACTGCCCAACCTGTCCAATTGCTCTTGCCGAATCAGACGTAATGGCTCGGTGTTCGTCATATCGGCCCGGTCCTTCCTGGGCTTTCTGGATAGCCAACCGATCATTTGTGCAACGCCTCCTCTTTTTCCTGCTTGAACTGCCTGACGTGGCCCAATTCAGAGCCCACGCGGGCGTGCCACAAGGCCCGGCGCCGGGCCCGTTCCGCCACGCCGATGGCTGGCTGGAATACCGCGTCGGTCGCGATGGTCTTGCAGGCGTCATGCAGCGACGGCCACAACAGCCCGGAGGAACCTGCCAGATAGGCAATGCCGCGCAGGCTGGCCCGGTCGGATTCCTGCATGCGGCGGATCGGAATGCCGATCAGATCGGCCTGGATCTGCAGCAAGGGATCGCTGCAGGACAAGCCGCCGCCCACCACCAGTTCGGACACCCGCACGCCCGACACGGCTTCATCCGCCTCGATGCAGCTGGTCACCGAATGCGCGATGCCCTCCAGAATGGCGTAGGCGACCTCGGCCTGCGTGGTCGCCATCGATACGCCGGTCAGCGAAGCGCGCGCGGCCGCTTCCATCTGCGGCACGCGCAAGCCCGTCAGGGCAGGCACAAACGTCACCCCCTGCGATGCGTGCACCGTCGCCGCCAGCGCACTGATCTCGCGCGCATCCGCAAACCACTTCAGCTTTTCGCAGACCCAGTTCAAAGCAGACCCGGTTGTCGCCACAAAGGTCTCGACGGCAAAGTGCGACACGCCGCCCTGGCGCCGGGCCGTCATCGTCAACGAGCCTTCGGACAGGCCCGAGTTCACGGGCGGTTCAGGCCCGATGATCAAGTCCACGAAACTTCCCGTTCCATGCACGCACATCGCCTGCCCGCGATCCAGGCAACCCAGGCCGATGGCGCCGGCGTGCTGGTCGCCGGCGGACGCCAGGATCGGCACCTCGATGCCCAATACCTCGGGTCGCGTCCGCCCGAAATCGTCCGCGTCCTGGCGCAAGGCGGGCAAGAGCTCGAACGGGAAATCCAGCTGTTGCACCCATTCCAGGTAATAGCGGTGGTCCGCCAGCACATAGGCGCCGGACGAGGTGGCGTTGGTCGGCGTCGTGACGACCTCGCGGCGCTGCGAGAAATGCCATAGCAGCCAGCTGTCCACCGTACCGAACGCCAGACGCTTCTCGCGCCAGGCCTCTGCCACCTGCGGCGTGTCGCGCAGGTGACGGGCCGCCCAGAGATACAGCGACCTCACTCCCACGGGACGGCCCACGCGCTCCAGCAAGCGCGCATCCCATTCGGGCGCCAATTCATCCAGTTCGTCCACGAAGCGGGTGTCCTGCCAGACCATGGCTGGCACCAGCGCGGCACCCGTCCGCGTGTCCCACAAGACGGCGGTGGCGCGCTGGGTCGCCAGCGCCAGCGCCGCGATCTGCTGCCCCGCCCGGTGCGCCTGAGCGATGGTGGCGCGGCAGACGCTGATCGTCTTTTCAAGGATCTCGTTGGCGTCCTGCTCGACCACGCCGGGCCGGGGCGTCTGCACATGCAGCGTCTGATATTCCAGGCACGACACGTGGCCATCGGCGGACACGGTGGCCGCGCGCGTGCCCGACGTGCCCTCGTCAATGGCCAGAATCACAGGGTTGTTCGTCATCGCGCGGCTTTCCCAATGGCGGGGCCCAGGGTCGCCAGCGCGCTGTCGTCCTTGAACTGGGGCGCGCCGGTCTCGGTGTCGGGGTTGATGGTGGTGCGGGTGGGGTCCCACTTGATCACGAAGCAGATGATGCTGGCGATGAGCGGCACGACTGACAGGATCAGAAAGGTCTTTTCCAGGCCGTAGTTTTCGCGGAAGAGCGGGAACACCAGCAGGCCGACCGCCGCTCCGGTGGAACCCAGCGCCCCGATGATGCCGTTGGCGCCGGCACGCAGCTCGCTGCGGAAAGACAGCGACGACAGGCTCTTGCCGTTGGCGCCCGGGCCGCCCGAGTGGAACAGGATGAAAAGCGACGGCAACGCGACCGCCAGCCACAACGGCATCTGGCCGTGGAAAGTGCCCAGGATGAGCAGGATCACGAACACCATCGCGAAGCCGAACGCCGAGGCGCGGCGCAATCCCAGCTTGCGCCCGATGTAGGGTGACAGGAAGCCGCCGAAGATGCCGAAGATGTTGAACACCAGCGCGCCGATCGTGGCGTAGATGAAGTCTTTGCCGAACAGCGCCGCGCTGATCAGCGGCAGGTACCAGCCCACCGCAAAATATTGGATCGACTGCCCGATCTGCACCGTGGCGGCCAGGATCGTGCGCGGCAGGTACACGCCGCGAAAGATCAGCAGCACGTTGGCCAGCCCGCGCTTGGCCTGGTTCACGACCGGCACCCGTTCGGCCGGCGGCGCGGCGACAAAAGCCTGCCCGTAGATGCGCGTCATCGCCAGGGCAGCCTGCTCGACCCGCTCTTTGCGCGCCAGCCAGATCGGGCTTTCAACCATGTAGCTCAGCTGCAGCACCAGGATGATCAGCGCGAAAATCGCCGTGGCCGCGACGGAATAGCGCCAGATCGAATCGCCCACATCCCACGAAAAGAACAGCATCGCCAGCAGCAGGTTGGTGCACACGGCCGTGTACCACATGCCCTGCCACGTGTTCAGGCGGCTCTTGAATTTGACGGGGGTGAATTCGGCCAGAACGGCCATCGCGATCGCGAAGTCGATGCCGTAGGCCGCGCCCACAAAGAAACGGCCCACCAGGATGACTTCAAAACTGGGCGCGAACATCACCAGCCCGGCGCCGATCACGGCCAGGAACTTGGCGATGATCAAGGGACGGATACGCCCCCAGCGATCGGCCATCCAGCCGCCGATGGGATTGAAGGCGATGGCCACCCAAGAGGCGAACGAAGTCATCAATGCGACCTGGCCCGCTTTCAGGCCCAAGTCGCGGGTCATCGGGCCCAGGCCCGCGCTTAACGCCGAATTCGCAAACGCATCCAGGAACAGGCCGCCCAGCGCCAGCCACCAGATCAGGCCAGCCCGGCCGGCGATGCCGGGGCGTGAATCGATAAAAGCGATGACATCGTCGATGCCACGTATTTTCACGGTCGATGATTGCACAGTCGTCTCCTCTTGGAATTATTTCTGTAAGAGGTCGACGCAATCTGCACGCGATAAAAGACCACCTTACAGATGGTCTTTTATCTAAATCTGTGCGGTGACTTTATGGGTTGCGCGGTGGGGTGTCAAGCAGGTCGGGCATCAGGACAAACCCTGTTCCGCAGTGATTTTCGCCTGCTGGAAAAAGTATCCAAAGCCACAGGAAAGTATATGGAAAGTGCAATTCTTATACTTTTTTATCTTTATTTTTCAATGACTTGCATTAAATACGCAAGCTGGCACACTACGGCCGATTTCAGAAAACCCGCGACATTGCCGGCGCCTCATTTAAGCGCCGAGCACTCGCACCTATACGCAAACCCGCAAAGAGGCGATCACCCGATCACACAACCCGACTGAAAAGGAATTCAGATGCGCTTAATCACCGATCAAGAACTCGGCAACATGTCGACCGAAAACAAACGCCGCCGCCACACGGAGTTGGACAAGAAGCTGGCTGTTGCGGCGGAGCGGGGCTGGTCATGCATGCATCGCATTGAAGCCAGCCGCGCGAAAGTGCATGCCGCAATCTTGATGGATGTGCAATTGGGCCGGGATGTGGAAGCCCGGACCGAGAAACGGCGCGATCGGGTCAAGGTGAAGAACTGATCGGGTCCGGGGCCCTGAACGCGAATCAGGGCTTGTCGCTGTTGGCGGGTTCTGGATAAATTCCAGGTTGCCCGCCAACACGGAAAAAATCCGCCCATGACGATTGTTGTACATACCCCAAACGCCAAAGGCCTCTGGATGACGATCCAGAACAATCTGAAGCGCACCGATGACGCGGCCGCAAGAGGCGTCAGCGCGTGGCGCAAGGACGATACCGGCCGGGCAGTCAAGATCTACCACGCCCCGCCTGCGGGCGGCCTGGACGAACGGGCTTATTTCGTGGGCACGGTACGCACGGGCCAGCTTCTTTTGCTGGACCTGCTGCCGGGCACCGAACCGCTGAACTGGACCCGCTTCGGATTGCTGCATGGCCACCTGGTGGGCATGCTGATGACGGAATACGAACGCGAAATCATGTCGCTGAATGTATTCCCGAACCGCCCGGCGCCGGACGCTGAAGGCGGGTAGCTGGAATAAGGGTTGAGCTTGAAATTGCTCAGGCGCCCATCAGGATCCCCAGGCGGCTATTCCAGGTATCCCCATAGCCTTTGCCGGCCACCGGGATATTGATCAGCGGTCTTTTGAGGTCACTGGTGGAAAAGGCGAAATGGACATTCTTGAACGCGAGCCCGCCGTTGCCTGAAACCTCGGTCCATTTCAATTGCCATTGCCGAATATAAGAAAAGTCGAGCACTTCGCCCGGATCATTCTTCCCCGACACCATGCAGAGCTTTTGAGTTTGGGGATCAAACGCAATGACGACCTTCTTGTCCTTGTCGCTGAGAATCAGTTCGCTGTCGACGCTGTCTTCGGGGAAGGACGTACCGAGTCGCTGGTTGTGTTCGCGAAACTTCGCCAACAATGCGTTATGCCGCTTCTTTTGGCGATGGATTGCCCAGGCAATCAGGGCAACGATGGTGACGACGATAGAGATGAAATCAAACATGGCGCTGTTTTTCCGGTGGCTTATGCAAGCTGTATCGGCATTAACGGCAACCAGCGCGGAAACTTGAGCGCCGCATCGCGCTGGGTCGGGCTTGAGCAAGCGCGAGGCAATATTTGATACCTGCGAGCCTGCCTCCGACCGGCGGTCACCGCCATATCGCGGACTTCGGCGGTTGGAGCTGAGCGCTGACAATGACGATATACGAGCTTTTCCGGCCGCTTAATCGGACGCGTCTCATAGGCTCGGATGATTCCCGTACGTAGAATCAATCGTGCGTGTTATCTCCTTTCCCCAGACCTGACCGTCTGGGATTCTTTTTCCCCCTGGTTTTGAACCTAGACGCCCTGCCTTTTCGGCGTGGCTATTACCGGGCACTGAAGGACGCCGAGCCGCTGCTCAGACGTCCATTTCATCGGGAACCCGTGCGCGGATTGTGCAGATAACGCGATTATTGGAACGGTTGTTGCAAGACGCCGCGACAATTAACGTGGCCGTCAGCTAGCACGGCGTAGCCTCATTCGACGACGCCGCCAATAGCGGGGACGGGAAAACAACGAGGAGACAAGCATGAGCACATTCGATCCGGATGGGCGCCGGCGCTTCCTGCGCCAAGCCTGTACCGTGGGCGCGGCGGGCACGCTGACCAGCCATGCCCTGATCGGCCTGGCGGCCCCGGCCACCGTCACGCTGCCTTTCGCGAACGGCGAGCGCGACCTGATCGCCTACCCGCAGAAGCGCCCCCTGATCCGCCAGACCTCGCGGCCGCCGCAACTGGAAACGCCGTTCGCCGTGTTCAACGACGGCGTCATCACGCCCAACGATGCGTTCTTCGTGCGCTACCACCTGGGCAACATTCCCACAGCCATTGACCCCGCCACGTACCGGCTGCGCGTGGGCGGGCTGGTCGGCACGCCCCTTGAGCTGTCGCTGACCGACCTGAAGCAGCAGTTCGGTGCGCCCGTCGAACTGGTGGCCGTCACCCAATGCTCCGGCAACAGCCGGGGGTTTTTTGAACCGCGCGTAGGGGGGGCCAACTGGGCAATGGCGCGATGGGCAACGCCCGCTGGGTGGGCATTCCGCTCAAGCGCATCCTGGAAAAGGCCGGCATCCAGGCCGGCGCCCGCCAAATCACCTTCGAAGGGCTGGACCGGCCCGTCCTGCCTGGCACCCCGGAATTCGTCAAGGCGCTGGACACTGCCCACGCCCTGGACGGCGAAGTCATGCTGGCCTACGCCATGAACGGCGCCGACCTGCCGATGCTCAATGGCTATCCCGTTCGGCTGGTGGTGCCCGGTTATTACGGCACCTACTGGGTCAAGCACCTGGCCGACATCAAGGTGCTGAACACCGAGTTCGATGGTTTCTGGATGCAGAAGGCCTACCGTATTCCCGACAACGACTGTGCCTGCACGCCGGTGGGCAAAGCACCGGAAAAAACTCGCCCCATCGGCCGTTACAACGTGCGCAGCTTCATCACCAGCCTGGCCAACGGCGCCCGCGTGGCCAAAGGCCAACGCGTGCCGGTGCGCGGCATTGCCTTCGACGGCGGCCGCGGCATCCGCGACGTGCAATTCTCGGCCGACGGCGGCCAGACCTGGCGCGCCGCCGCTCTGGGCGAGGACCTGGGCCGCTATTCCTTCCGCGAATGGCACGCCGACTTCACGCCTGAGCAGGCCGGCGCCTATGCCCTGAAGGTCCGCGCCACCAATACGGCGGGCGAAACCCAACCCTTGGACCCGCTGTGGAACCCGTCCGGGTATATGCGCAATGTGGTCGAAACCGTGCGCGTCGACGCCGCGTAAGGAGCCCCCCATGACCCGCCCCGCCCGTCGTCATCCTCACACCCGCCTGGTCAGGCTAGCCGTCGCCCTGGCCGCGATTTCCGCCTGCGCGTCCGCCGCCGCCCTGGACATTCAGCTCCCGTCGGAGACCGCAACGCTGCACCCCGGCACCGGCGCCGGCGCTCAAAGCGCGGCCCTCTGCCTGATGTGCCACTCGGTCGATTACCTGTCGTCGCAGCCGCCGATGCCATTGGGTTTCTGGGACGCCGAGGTCAAAAAAATGGTCGGCACCTATGGCGCGCCCATTCCGGCCGAACAAGTGCCACTGATCGTGCAGTACCTGAACCAAGCCTATCCACCGCCCCCGCCTGCCGGGTCTCCCAAGCCCTGAGGGCCAGCTTTCCCCGGCGCCGCCCTGGCTGACTTTCCCGCGCCATGAATCCGCGCGCTTGCTGAAAATGCCCGATTTGTCCCCCTTTGGCGTAGATCC
>NZ_DBHKZA010000040.1:0-18767 GCF_057314935.1 Achromobacter sp. | reverse complement strand
ATGAATCCGCGCGCTTGCTGAAAATGCCCGATTTGTCCCCCTTTGGCGTAGATCCGGGTGTGGATTTGCCGTAGAAAGGCGGCGCGCTATGGGGGAATGCCAAGCGGGGGAATGCAAAACCTGCGGACAAAAGAAAACCCCCGGCGCATTCGAGCGCTCGGGGGTGGTATGGCATTGTCGGCGTAACGCCAAACAACGTCAGGCAATATGTGGTGCGAAGGAGGGGACTCGAACCCCTACACCTGTTACGGCGTCAGGACCTAAACCTGGTGCGTCTACCAATTTCGCCACCTTCGCTAAAGGTCAAGCCCGCTATTGTAGCTTGCTTGTTAAAATCTTGCGTCATGAATCCGCGCCTCGATGCTTTACACCCCTACCCGTTCGAAAAACTGCGGGCGTTGCTGGCTTCTGCCAGCGCGCAGCCGGACGGCCTGACGCCCATCAATCTGTCGATCGGCGAGCCCAAGCACGCCGCGCCGGAGCGTATCGCGCAGGCGATCCGCGACCACATGGGCGGCCTGTCCGTGTACCCGTCGACCAAGGGCGACCCGGCGCTGCGCCAGGCGATTTCGGGCTGGCTGGCGCGCCGCTACAGCATCCCCGCCCCCGATGCGGACACACAGGTGCTGCCGGCGCTGGGGTCGCGCGAAGCGCTGTTCGCCTTTACCCAGACGGTGATCGACCCGTCGGCGGGCTCGGTGGTCATCTGCCCCAACCCGTTCTATCAGATCTATGAAGGCGCCACGCTGCTGGCGGGCGCCACGCCCTACTTCGTCAACGCCGATCCGTTGCGCAATTTTTCCAGCGACTGGAGCCACGTGCCGGAAGCGGTCTGGAAAAAGACGCGGCTGGTGTTCGTGTGTTCGCCCGGCAACCCGGCCGGCAACGTCATGTCGCTGGACGAATGGGAAACGCTGTTCGAACTGTCCGACCGCTACGGCTTTGTCATCGCGTCCGACGAGTGCTATTCCGAGATCTATCTGGACGAAGGCAACCCGCCGCTGGGCAGCTTGCAGGCGGCGCGCCGGCTGGGCCGGGACGACTACCGCAATCTGGTGGCGTTCTCCAGCCTGTCCAAGCGATCCAACGTGCCCGGCCTGCGGTCGGGTTTCGTGGCGGGCGACGCGGCCCTGATCGGCCGCTTCCTGCTGTATCGCACGTATCATGGCAGTGCGATGAGCCCGCTGGTTTCCGCGGCCAGCGTCGCTGCGTGGTCGGACGAGGCGCACGTGAAGGACAACCGGCGCCTGTACCGCGAAAAGTTCGACGCGGTCGTGCCGATCCTTGAAAACGTGCTGGACGTGTCGCGCCCGCAGGCGTCTTTCTACCTGTGGGCGGCCACGCCGGGGGCAGATACGGCCTTTGTCCGCGACCTTTACGGCCGCACCGGTGTTACCGTTCTGCCGGGCAGTTTCCTGGCGCGGGAAGCCCATGGCGTGAATCCCGGCCACGGCCGCATCCGTATCGCGTTGGTGGCGCCTTTGGCTGACTGCGTGCAGGCAGCCGAACGCATCGCCCATTTTGTACATACTTCTGTTTGATCAACCTTTAAAAGCTGAGCCGCTATGACTCTCGACCTGCAGACCACCATCGAAAAAGCCTGGGACGACCGGGCCAACCTGTCGCCCGCCGACGCCAGCGCCGAAGTGCGCGAAGCGGTGGAACACACCATCGACGGCCTGGATCTGGGCCGCTTGCGCGTGGCCGAGAAAATCAATGACGACTGGGTGGTCCACCAGTGGATCAAGAAGGCCGTGCTGCTGTCGTTCCGCCTGAGCGAAAACGCCATCATGGGCCAGGCGCCCCTGCAGTTCTACGACAAGGTGCCGCTCAAGTTCTCGGAATACGGCGACAACGCCTTCAAGCAAGGCGGCTACCGAGTGGTGCCGCCCGCCGTCGCCCGCCGCGGCGCCTTCATCGGCCGCAACGTGGTGCTGATGCCCTCCTACGTGAACATCGGCGCCTACGTCGATGAAGGCACGATGGTCGACACCTGGGCCACCGTCGGTTCGTGCGCTCAGATCGGCAAGAACGTCCACCTGTCCGGCGGCGTCGGCATCGGCGGCGTGCTGGAACCGCTGCAGGCCAACCCCACCATCATCGAAGACAACTGCTTCATCGGCGCCCGCTCGGAAGTCGTGGAAGGCGTGGTCGTGGAAGAGAACTCGGTGCTGGCCATGGGCGTGTTCCTGTCGCAAAGCACCAAGATCTTCGACCGCGCCACTGGCAAGATCACGTACGGCCGCGTGCCGTCGGGTTCGGTCGTGGTTCCGGGTTCGCTGCCGTCGGCCGACGGTTCGCACAGTCTGGCGTGCGCCGTCATCGTCAAGCGTGTCGACGCGCAAACGCGCGCCAAGACCAGCATCAATGATCTGCTGAGGGCGTAAATGAGCACGTCCGCACGGCCGCCCGAAGGGCGTGCACCCTCCCTCGGAGAGGCAGGCGCAACGCGCCAGGGGGGCCAATCCCCGTCCGCCGTACTGGATCTGGTCAAGGACCTGATCGCCCGCCCGTCGGTCACGCCGGCGGATGAAGACTGCCAGGCGGCGCTTGCCGCCCGGCTGGAACGCATCGGCTTCACGTGCGAGACCATCGCGCAAGGCGGGGTCACCAACCTGTGGGCCCGGCGCGGCAGCGCCGCGCCGCTGACCGTGTTCGCCGGTCACACGGACGTGGTGCCTCCGGGTCCGCGCGAAAAGTGGGAGAGCGATCCGTTCGTTCCCACCGAACGCGACGGCTGGCTGTACGGCCGCGGGGCGGCCGACATGAAGAGCTCGATCGCCGCCTTCGTGGTGGCGGCCGAGGAATTCGTGGCGGCCCACCCGCAGCACGGCGGTTCGATCGCGCTGCTGATCACGTCCGACGAAGAAGGCCCGTCGATCGACGGCACCGCCATCGTCTGCGACGCGCTGAAAGCCCGCGGTGAACAGCTGGATTACTGCATCGTCGGCGAGCCGACTTCCGGCGACGTGCTGGGTGACACCTGCAAGAACGGACGCCGCGGCTCGCTGTCGGGCAAGTTGACGGTCAAGGGCATCCAGGGCCACGTGGCTTACCCGCATCTGGCGCGTAACCCGGTGCATCAACTGTCTCCGGCGCTGGCGGAAATCGTCGGCATCGAATGGGATCAGGGCAACGAGTACTTTCCGCCCACGACGTTCCAGGTGTCGAACCTGAACTCGGGCACGGGCGCCACCAACGTGGTGCCGGGCGAAGCCGTGGCGCTGTTCAACTTCCGGTTCTCGACGGCCAGCACGCCGGAAAGCCTGAAGGCCCGCGTGCATGCGGTGCTGGACAAGCACGGCCTGGAATACGACCTGGACTGGGAGTTGGGCGGCGAGCCTTTCCTGACCCCCCGCGGTTCGCTGACGGATGCGCTGGTGCAGGCGATTCACGCTGAAACCGGTGTCACCGCCGAACTGTCGACGACCGGCGGCACGTCCGACGGCCGTTTCATCGCCAAGATCTGTCCGCAAGTGATCGAGTTCGGCCCCGGCAACGCCACGATCCACAAGGTCAACGAGCGTATTGAAGTGGCTTCGCTGGAACCGCTCAAGAACATCTATCGGCGCACGCTGGAAAACCTCCTGCTGTCCAAATAAGTCCCAGCCCCCCCGGGGGCTTTTTCCCATGCGGGAGAAATGCCCCCAAGCTTCGTCCGCTTTGCGGACTCTCTGCCCCCCGAGGGGGTGTTTTCCCCTTGGGACGGCCCGACGGGGAAAAAGGTCTAACTATGTATCAATCTGCCCGCCAAGAATTGCTGACCCTGCGTGACCTCATCCGTTACGGGGTGTCGCGTCTGAACAGCGCCCAGGTCGCGCTGGGACACGGCAGCGACAACGCCTGGGACGAGGCGGTCTACCTGACGCTGCACGCCCTGCACTTGCCGCTGGACACGCTGGAACCGTTCCTGGACGCCCGCGTGGTGCGCGAGGAACGCGACCGCGTGCTGGACCTGCTGGAACGCCGGGTGACCGAGCGCGTGCCGGCCGCCTATCTCACCAACGAGGCCTGGTTGCGCGGCCATCGCTTCTATGTGGACAAGCGCGTCATCGTGCCGCGCTCGCCCATCGCGGAACTGCTGGACCAGGGCTTGTCGCCCTGGGTGCAGGATGCGACGGCGGTCGAGAACGTGCTGGACATGTGCACCGGTTCGGGCTGCCTGGCCATCCTGTCGGCCCTGGCCTTCCCCTACGCCCATGTGGACGCGGTGGACGTGTCGGACGACGCGCTGGAAGTCGCCCGCCGCAACGTGGACGACTACGGCTTGCAAGACCGCCTGGACCTGCACGAAAGCAATCTGTTCGACAAGCTGCCGGCACGCCAGTACGACGTCATCATCTGCAATCCGCCTTATGTGAACAGCGGCTCCATGGATGTGCTGCCGCAGGAATACCGCCATGAACCGCAGCTGGCGTTGGCCGGCGGCGAAGACGGCATGGATCTTGTGCGGCGCATCCTGGCGGCGGCTCCCCAATACCTGACTCAAGACGGCGTGATCGTGCTGGAGATCGGCCACGAACGCGACTTTTTCGAAGCCGCCTTCCCGCAGCTATCCCCCGTTTGGCTGGATACGGAAGAGGCATCGGACCAGCTTCTGCTGCTTACCCGAGAGCAACTTACCCTGTGATACGCGCTACTGGATTGACCCTGCGCCGCGGCACGAAAGTGCTGTTGGACGGCGCTGAATTCGTTGTCCATCCGGGCGAACGCGTCGGCATCGTGGGCAAGAACGGCGCGGGCAAGTCCTCGCTGTTTGCCCTGCTGACCGGCGCCCTGGACCTGGACGCCGGCACCGTGAACCTGCCGGCCGGCTGGCGCATCGCCAGCGTCAAGCAGGAACTGGATGCCGACGACCGCCCTGCCCGTGAATTCGTCATCGACGGCGACACGCACCTGCGCGAACTGCAGGCACGCCGCGCCACCCTGACGGACGACCAGGGCACGCAGATCGCCGAAGTGGAAGCGGCGCTGGTGGAAGCCGGTGCCTGGAGCGCCGCCTCGCGCGCCGAACAGTTGCTGGCCGGCCTGGGCTTCAAGCCCAACGAGTGGATGCAGCCGGTCGAGAGCTTTTCCGGGGGCTGGCGCATGCGCCTGGCCCTGGCAAGCGCGCTGATGGCGCCGTCCGAACTGCTGCTGCTGGACGAACCCACCAACCACCTGGATCTGGACGCGATGCTGTGGCTGGAGAAATGGCTGGCCGCCTATCCAGGCACCGTCATGCTGATCTCCCACGACACCGAATTCCTGGATGCGGTGGCCAAGTCGATCCTGCACTTTGACCACGCCAAGCTGGTGCGCTATCGCGGCGGCTATGGCGACTTCCTGACGCAACGCGCCGAGCGCCTGCGCCAGACCAACATCGCGTACGAACGCCAGACCCGCGAAACGGCCCGCCTGCAAGGCTTCATCGACCGCTTCAAGGCCAAGGCCTCCAAAGCCAAGCAGGCGCAAAGCCGCGTCAAGGCGCTGGCCCGCATGCAGGTGCTGGCGCCCTTGCATGCCGAAGCCGGCATCGACATCCGCATCCCGTCGCCTGACCAGGTGCCGGATCCCTTGCTGACGCTGGAACACCTGTCGGCCGGCTACACGGACGCGGCGGGCAACGCCGTTCCCATCCTGCGCGACGTCACCCTCATGGTGCGCGCGGGCAGCCGCGTCGGCGTTCTGGGCGCCAACGGCGCGGGCAAGAGCACGCTGATCAAGACGCTGGCCGAAGAAATTCCCGTCCAGGCGGGCGAACGCCGCGCCTCGCGCGGGCTGGCTATCGGCTACTTCCATCAGCATCAGCTGGACATGCTGGACGTGGACAGCACCCCGATCGCGCATCTGGCCCGCCTGGCGCCAGACACCCGCGAGCAGGAGCTGCGCAACTACCTGGGTGGATTCGGGTTTTCGGGCGACACCGTCACCAGCAAGGTCGGACCCATGTCGGGCGGCGAGAAGGCGCGCCTGGCGTTGTCCCTGATCGTCTGGCAAAAGCCCAATCTGCTGCTGCTGGACGAACCCAGCAACCACTTGGACGTGGAAACCCGTGAAGCGCTGGCCGCCGCGCTGGCCGACTTCGGGGGCAGCATGCTGCTGGTCTCTCACGATCGGCATCTTTTGCGCACCACCGTGGACAGCTTCTGGATCGTGGCGGACGGCGCGGTGCGCGAGTTCGACGGCGACCTTGAGGACTATCGCGATTGGCTGGCAGCCCGCAATGCCGGGGAACGTGCCGAAGCCGCGCGCGAAAATGCGGAAGGCAGCGAACCCGTCGTGGACCGCAAGGCGCAGCGCCGGGCCGAAGCCGAACAGCGGCAGCGGCTCTCCGCCCTGCGCAAACCGCTGGAAGCCAAGTTGGCCAAGGTCGAATCCGAAATGGAAAAGCTGCGGACGAAGCTCCACGCGCTGGACGCCGTCATCGCCGACCCGGACTTGTATTCCGATGCGCGCCGGGCGGAACGCCAGAAGGTCATGGCCGAACACGGCGAGCACGGCAAGCGCATCGACGAGCTTGAAGAGCAATGGCTTGAGATCCAGGGCTCGCTGGAAGAAATCGATCAGAGCGAAGCCTAGGGCGTCGCCCGGGCGGCGGGCCTGCCCCGCTGTCCGGCTGTCCCCTCTTATCTATTAATAATAACCATTATCATTTATACTTCGTCGCGAAATTGACTCCATCTGGCGCCCGGCGCCAGCGACATGTCTACGCTTTCGGACGTATTCCTTCGCCACTACCGCGAACTGCTTGGCTTCCTTTCGATGCGCACCGGCTCACGCGATGTGGCCCAGGATTGCGCGCAGGACACGTGGATCAAGCTGGCGGAATTCAACGACCGCACCCGTCCCGACAATGACCGGGCGTATGTGTTCCGCGTCGCCGCCAACATCGCGACGGACTGGCACCGCCGCCGCACCCGCGAACTGTCGGCCACCGCCGATTACGCCGCCGCGCTGCCCGTGGCGCACGCGGCCGACACCTTCGACGTGGCGTCCGCCCATCAGACCTTGCGCCGCCTGGAATCGGCCTTGCTCGCCCAGCCTCGCCGCAGCCTGGATGTCTTCGTACTGCACCGGCACGAAGGCCTGACCTACCGCGACATCGCCGAGCGCTTCGCCATATCCGTCAGCGCCGTTGAAAAACACATGATGCGCATCCTGCTGGCCTGCGACCTGGCGTTGGCCGACTGATGGCCACGCGCGTCCGCCCGCCCGATCCCATCGAAGAGGCCTCGCGCTGGGTGATCCGGCAAAGCGGGCAGCGGCTCGACGACGAGGCGCATGCCGCGTTTGAAGCCTGGTACCGGGCCGACGCGCGGCATGCGGCTGCGTATGACCGCTTGTCGCGCTTGTGGCGCCGCATGGGTGAGATCGACCGCGGTAAGCTTGGCAAGCGGCCTGCCCGCAAGCTGCGCGGCACCGCCCTGCTTGCGCTGCTGACGGCCGCGTTCGCCGGCTGGTTCGGGGCGACGGACCTGCCGCAAGCCGACTACACCGCCGAAGGCGGCGTGCGCCGTCTCACGCTGCCGGATGGCTCGGCCGTGGTGCTGGACGCACACAGCGCGCTGGCGCTGGACTACGCCGATGGCCGCCGCCAGGTCCGTTTGCTGACCGGGCGCGCCCAGTTCGAGCCCACGCCGCAGCAACCGGGCATGGCGCCATTCTCCGTCACCACCCGTGACGCCTCCGCCACGGCGCTGGGCACGCGTTTCACGGTGGATCTGGGCCAGGACGGCACCCGCGTATCGGTCCAGGAGCACCAGGTCGCCGTGCGCTGCCTGCCATGCGCAGACGACGCCGGCGTGATCTTGTCCGCCGGCGAAACGGCGGAGGTATCCCCCGCTGGCGTCAAACGCGAAGCCGAGGCCGGCACGGCGTCGCCCGGCTGGACGCGAGGCCTGCTGAGCTTCGACGACGTGCCGCTGCAGACCGCGGCGGACGCGTTGGCGCGCTACAGCGCCAAGCACATTCTCGTGGTCGGCGAGGCGGCAAAGACCCAACGCGTGTCCGGCACCGCGCTCGTCGCCGACCCCCAGAGGGCGTTGGAACTGCTGCTGGCGCAGACGCCGGTGCGCGTGACCGAATTGCCGGGCCTGCTGATCTTGCGCTGAAGGCGCGCAACCCTGACTCAATCAGTAAATGAGAATCGATATAAATTATTCATCGCGAAATTGATGAGGGGTTTGGGCAGTGCCGACGTCCTACGGCTGACATTACTGCTTAGGACTTACGCATGTCTTCCCGCTTTTCCACGCGCCGCCTTCCCGTTGCAGCCATCGCCTTCTGCGCAGCGCTGGCGCTGGCCCATCCGGCGCTTGCCCAGACCCGCGCGACACCCGTTGCCTTCGACATACCGGCCCAGCCGTTGGGAACCGCCTTGCTGGCCCTGGGCCAGCAAGCGAATCTGGAAGTGTCCTTCGTGCCCGCCACCGTCGCCGGCAAATCGGCGCCCGCGCTGCGGGGCACCATGTCGCCGCTGGACGCGCTGGACCAGTTGCTGCGCGGCTCCGGCCTGGCGCTGCGCGGCGACGGCCCTGGCCGCTACATCATCTACGTCGACAAGACGAACCAGTTCTCCGCGCTGCGCCTGGATGCGGTGAAGGTGTACGGCGAACACAGCGATGAACGCGTCTATACCCAGGAAGAGATCGCCACGACGCCCACGGCTAACCAGGACCTCACCTCGCTGGTGGCGACCCATCCCGCCGTGCGCACGAATACGCCGGCCAACGGATCGACGAACCGCGGCTCGATGAATGTGGAGGACATTTCCTTCCACGGCTCCAGCCCCTATCAGAACCTGTTCCAGATCGACGGCATGGACGCGACCAACCGGGTCGACCCGGCCAGCAAAAACCTGAATTTGCAGGTCGGCAACATCCCCAGCAATTCGCAGTCCTACTTCGTCGACACGAATCTGTTGGGCGAGGTCCGCGTGATGGACAGCTTTGTGCCCGTGGAATATGGGCGCTTCACCGGCGGCGTGGTCGACGCGCGGCTGCGCCGTCCCTCGGGCGAAAACCATCTGCAGCTGGACTACCGCTGGAACACGTCGAAGATGACTCAGCAGAAGATCGCCGAAGGCGACGAGAAAGGCTGGGACCAGGGCAAGCCGGGGTTTTCTCCGGAATGGAAGAAGCGCTTCTATACCGCCATCGGCGACATCGCCATCAATGACAAGACAGGCGCGGTGCTGAGCATGTCTCGGCGCGAATCCAGCATCCGGCGCTGGAACATGGGAGTGGACGGCGACCAGCCCACGCAAGGCGAAGACAACTACGACGACCGCATCGACAACTTCCTGGGCAAGTTCACGGTGCGGGCCACGGCGGACACCATCTCCGACCTGACGCTGAAGTACAGCGACCGCCGCGAGACGCTTTCCAGCGACACCTTCCGCAACACCCAGTGGGACAACACGCATGCCGCGCGCGGCGTGGGCTGGAACCTGGACCACGCGTTCCAGGGGGGCCGGGCGTCCGTGCAGGCGGGCTGGGACAAGGCGCTCAGCAACCGCTCGTCCGACGCGACTTCGCTCGTCACCCACAAGTTTCCGTCGATCCCGCAATACGTTATGGGCGGCTTTGGAAAAGAACAGAAGGAACAGGACACCTGGACACTGAAGGGCCGAATCGATTTCGACCCGATCCGCACCGGTGTCTTCACCCACACCCCGTACGCCGGGGTCGACCTGCAACGCGTCGACGTGAATTTCGAACGTTTCAGCGACGCCTATTCGTACATTGCCACGCATGCCGCCAACGGCGTTGAACGCCACGCCAGCAAGGTGCACTATCTGCGCGGAACCGTCGAAACGAAATACAACGCCGCATCCGTCTATCTATCGGACCGGGTGGAGCTGGGTCGCGTGGCGCTGACCGGCGCCTTGCGCTACGACCGCGAAACCTTCCTGGGCAACACCAACGTGTCGCCGCGCACCCGACTGGACTGGGATGCGTTCGGCAACGGCAACACCGTCGTCAGCGGCGGCTGGGCGCGCTACTACGGTTCGGATGTGCTGAACATTGCGCTGGAAGAACGCGTCAACACGCTGCGGCGCCAGGTGCTGGACCGCTACGGCAATCCGGTGGCGGACGGATCCAAGCCCTATTACGCCTCCTATGAGGGCCTGCGCACTCCTTACGACGACGAATGGGCGCTGTCGGTCAGGCAGCGGATGGGCGGCCTGGAAGGGCTGGCGGCGTACGTGCACCGCAACGGACGCGATCAGGTCAATAAGCGGGGCGACAGCGTCCAGGGCTACCAATACCTCAATGACGGCAAATCAACGACGGACACCGTCAGCCTGTCGTTGCGGACGTTGACGCCATGGCGCCTGATGGACACCCGCTGGACCGCGCGCGCCGACTGGAGCTATCAGAAGCGCAAAGTCAACGCGGATCTGGTCGAAGGCTATGAGGGCGATGCGCGCGACCCGGACGAATACATCTTGTACGACGGCGAGCGCATGCGCGCCATCGACCGCCCGCCCACGTCGTTCTACCAGCCCCAAAAGGCCTCGCTTTCGCTTACCGGCATCTGGCCCAAGGGCGGTCTGACCTGGGACAACAGCATCCAGTGGCGCAGTTCACGCATGGCGTCCGTCTACGTGGGATATGGCCCGCGTCCCGAGTCGCTGCAAAGCTACCGTAGCGCGCGGCTGGCATCCTACTGGACCTGGGACACCCGCCTGATCTGGGAGCCCACCTTCGCGCGCAACGTCGCCTTCACGGTCGACGTCCTGAACGTGTTGAACAAGACGCCGGCCATCACCGCCACCAACCCGAATCTGACGACCAACCGCAGCGCGTATCAGGTCGGCCGCGAGATCTGGGTGCAAGCCAGCTACCGCTTCTGATGCGCCACGCCCACCTACGCCGCAATCTCGCCGGGGCGGCCGCCGCCCTTGCCCTGGCTGCCGGCGCCTCCGCTCAGGCTGAGCCAGTGCAGAGGGCCGCGGCCGCTGCGTGCCGCGATGGCGGCGCTTGGGACATGGCTTGCCTGCGGGCCCGCTATGCCGGCCCTCCCGGCCAGTGGCCGGCCCCGGCCGTCGACCCTGGCATTACGTGGACGGAGTGGGGCATCGTGCCGCCGGCAGACGCCCCGCCGCTGTCCTGGATGGCCGCGAATGCCGGGCGCCCCGAACTGGCACGCGATGTCCGGAAACCCGAGATCGTGGCGCTGGGACAAATGCTGTTTTTCGATGCGCACCTGTCGCGCAAGGGGCAAGTGTCCTGCGCGTCCTGTCATATGCCGCAGCGAGCCTTTACCGACGGCCGTCCATTGGCGGTCGGCGAAGACCGGCTGATGGGCAGACGACGGTCGCCCTCCTTGCTGGCCGCCCCCTTCGCGCCGCGCCTGTTCTGGGACGGACGCGCCGACACGCTGAAAGCGCAGGTGCTGGGTCCGGTGCAGGACAGCCGTGAGATGAACCACGACCTGGGCAGCGCCATCGCGCGACTGCAAGCCCTGCCGCCCTACCCCGCCCAGTTCCTGAAGGCGTTCGGCCCCGCCACGGATAACGCGGCTTCGGATTCACGACCGGAGTCGGATTCGGCCTCGAAGTCGACGTCGACGTCGTTCTCACTCTCGGATTCAGCCTCGAAAGCGACGTCGCTTTCGGCCTCGGGTTCAGCGCCGCCTTCAGATCGGGAGGCCGTCGACAGCGACCGGTTGGCGCGCGCGCTGGCCGCCTATGTCGCCACGCTTCGTCCGCAGGCCTCGCGCTTCGACGCGTTCCTCGGTGGGGATCGGAATGCCTTGAACGACACAGAACTGCGGGGCATGCATCTATTCCGCACCCAGGCGCGCTGCATGAACTGCCACAGCGGCCCGCTATTGACGAACCATCAGTTCCACAATATCGGTCTGTCGTTCTATGGCCGCCGCAACCAGGACCTTGGCCGCTTCGAAGTCACCCGCGACCCGGCTGATCTAGGAAAATTCCGCACGCCCAGCCTGCGCAATGTCTCGCAGGCGGGGCCGTGGATGCACAACGGATTGTTCGCGGACTTGAAGGGGTTGCTGCGGATGTACAACGGGGGCATGGGCCGGGAGGCCGCGCCCGCCGATCCGCCAGACCCTTATGCGCCGCGCAAGTCCGAACTCATCCGGCCGCTGGACCTCAGCGCGGACGACATCGACGCCTTGCAGGCGTTCATGAAGGTCTTGTAGGGAATGGGGAAGGCGGCGCCGCCAGGGCGCCGCCAGCCTGGCATTACGAGTACGGACGCTCGCGCAGGCGGGTGTGGTGGTCGACCACGGTGTCGATCACTTCGCGCAGGATGGTTTCGGCCAAGGCAGGCGGCACACCCGCCTCTTCGGCCAACCGGCGGATGCGCTCAACCTGCTGGGACTCCCGCTGGGGGTCCACCAGGTCCATGCCGTGGTTGGTCTTCAGTTCGCCGATCATGTCGGTGCAACGGAAGCGCACGCCCAGCAGCAGCATGATCTGCTGGTCGATTTCATCGACCTCGGCGCGCAGCGACGCCAACTCGGCTTTCGGGGAATCGTTGTTGGCCATTTTTCAACCCTGAACAATATCAAGCTTGGCGATGCCCAGCGCCAAGGTCTTGGCGCCGACGTCGCGGAACTGGATCTCTGCCTGCGCGTCCTGACCTGCGCCGCTCAAGCCAATAATCGTGCCGTCGCCAAACCGCGCGTGACGCACGCCCTGACCCACACGATACTGCTTGTCGCCCACCGTGACACCGCTTGCCACGCCACGCGGTTGACGCGGCGCAATGGTGTTGGTGGCCTTGCGTCCGAACGCGTCGCCGCGGTTACCCCCGCCCCAGCCCGCGCCCGTGCTGCTGACCGGCGCCAGCCCAGCCTTGGGCGACAGCCACTTCAGGTGTTCTTCCGGGATCTCGTCCAGGAACCGCGAGCGCATGGCATAGCGCGTCTGGCCGTGCAGCATCCGGCTTTGGGCCAGACTGATGTACAGGCGCTGCCGCGCACGGGTGATCGCCACATACATCAGGCGGCGTTCTTCTTCCAGCCCGGATTGCTCCAGGATGCTGTTCTCGTGCGGGAACAGCCCCTCTTCCAGGCCGGTGATGAAGACCGCGTCGAATTCCAGGCCCTTGGCGGCGTGCACCGTCATCAGTTGCACGGCGTCCTGGCCTTGCTGGGCCTGGTTGTCGCCCGCTTCCAGCGCCGCGTGCGACAGGAATCCCGCCAGCGGCGTCAGCCCGTCGGACGCCACGATGGGCGCGTCGACCACGCCCGGCATGAGCGTCGACGAGGTGGCCTGTTCAGGCACCACGCCGGCAGGCATGCCATCGTAGTTCTCTTCTGAAGCGAACACGGCCGCGGCCGTGATCAGTTCGTTCAAGTTCTCCAGGCGTTCGGCGCCTTCGCGCTCGGCCTTGTAATGGGCGTTCAGGCCGCTGGCCTCGAGCATGTGCTCGACCATTTCCGGCAGCGGCAAATCGCGCGTTTCTTCGATCAGGCGATGGATCAGCTGCGCGAACTGGGCCAGGTTGGACCCGCCCTTGCCGCCGACCAGCGCCACCGCTGCGTACAGGCTGGTGTCGTGCGCGCGGGCCGCGTCGGCCAGTTGTTCCAGCGTGCGCGCGCCAATGCCCCGCGTCGGGAAGTTGACGACCCGCATCCACGACGTGTCGTCGTGGGGGTTGGCCATCAACCGCAGGTACGCCAGCGCGTGCTTGATTTCCTGGCGTTCGAAAAAGCGCAGGCCGCCGTAGACCTTGTAGGGAATGCCGGCCGAGAAGATCGCGTGCTCGAGCACGCGCGATTGCGCATTGCTGCGATACAGCACGGCGATCTCGCGGCGCAGGCTGCCGTCATGGATCAACGAACGGATTTCGTCCACGATCCATTGCGCTTCCATGCCGTCCGAAGGCTGTTCGATGACGCGCACCGGCTCGCCTTCGCCCTGGTCGGTCCACAGGTTCTTGCCCAAGCGGCCGTTGTTGTGGCCGATCAGCGCATTGGCGGAATCCAGAATGTGGCCGAACGAACGGTAGTTTTGCTCCAGCCGGATCACGGTGCCATGCGCGTAGTCGCGCTCGAAGTCGGACATGTTGCCGACGTTGGCGCCGCGGAATGCGTAGATGGACTGGTCATCATCGCCCACGGCGAAGATGGCCGCGCCACCGCCGGCCAACAAGCGCAGCCACTTGTACTGCAGCGTGTTGGTGTCCTGGAACTCGTCGACCAGGATGTGGCGGAAACGGCGTTGGTAGTGTTCGCGAACCGGCGCGTTGCGCGACAGCAGTTCGTAGGCGCGCAGGAGCAACTCGGCGAAGTCGACCACGCCTTCTCGCTGGCACTGGGCTTCGTAGAGCTGGTAGATCTCGATCAGGCGGCGGCGGTGGGCGTCGTAGGCTTCGACGTCCTGCGGACGCAGGCCTTCTTCCTTGGCGCCATTGATGAAGCGTTGCACATCGCGCGGCGGATACTTTTCGTCGTCGACGCCGTTGGCCTTCATCAGGCGCTTGATGGCGGCAAGCTGATCGGTAACGTCCAGGATCTGGAAGCTTTGCGGCAAACCGGCATCGCGGTGATGCGCCCGCAGCATGCGATTGCACAGGCCGTGGAACGTCCCGATCCAGAGACCGCGGGTGTCGATCGGCAAGATCGCCGACATGCGCGCCAGCATTTCGCGGGCGGCCTTATTGGTGAACGTGACCGCCAGAAGCCCAAAAGGCGAAGCCTGGCCGGTTTGAATCAGCCAGGCCATGCGGGTAGTGAGTACCCGGGTCTTCCCGCTGCCCGCCCCGGCCAAGACCAGGGCGTGCTGCGGTTCTAACGTTACTGCGGCGCGTTGTTCAGGGTTGAGCTTCTCTAGCATCATGCCGCGTAGCGGCGCAGATGTTGAGCAAACTGCTCGAGCCCGGCGATGCCGCTTTGCTGGGCGCGCTGGCACCAGGCCTGCAAGTCATGGAGGAGCTGTTCGCTGCTGGCGCTGGAGCTTTCCCAGATGCGGCCGAGTTCGCGGCGCATTTGCACCAGGGTCGACAGCGACTTGTTCTGGGCGATGGCCTTGTCCACGGCGGCAAGCTGTTCAGGCTGGAGGATGTCCTCGTTGCGGTGGATGGCGCGGCGCACTTGGTGCAGCTTGGTATAGCCGCATTCAGCGTTGCCTTCCTGGCGCGAGGCCTTCAGCTTGGTCAGTTCTTCGCGGGCGGCGCTCTTGATCACGTCCGCATAGCGGGCCATGACTTCGTAGCGGTGCGTGATCACGCCTTGCAGCGTGCGCAGGTCGATGCCCGTGCGGGTGTCGTCCAGCTTCAGCTTGGGCGCAACCTTCTTGATCTTGGCCAGGCCGAAGAACTTCAGGATGTTGATGTAGCACCAGCCGATGTCGAATTCGTACCACTTGGCCGAGAACTTGGCCGACGTGCCGTGGGCGTGGTGGTTGTTGTGCAGCTCTTCGCCGCCAATCACGATGCCCCAGGGGAACACGTTGGTGCTGGTGTCCGGGCTGTTGTAGTTGCGGTAGCCCCAGTAGTGGCCGATACCGTTGACGACGCCAGCCGCCCAGAAGGGAATCCAGGCCATTTGCACCGCCCACACCGTCACGCCGATGGCGCCGAACAGGGCGACGTCGATGGCGAGCATGGACAGCACGCCCCACAAGCTGTGCTTGCTGTAGACGTTGCGTTCGAGCCAATCGTCCGGCGTGCCGTGGCCGAACTTGGCCATGGTTTCATTGTTGTTCGATTCTTCGCGATACAGCTCCGCGCCGCGGAACAGCACCTTCCAGATGCCGAACAGCATGGGCGAATGAGGATCGCCTTCCTTTTCGCACTTGGCGTGATGCTTGCGGTGAATGGCGACCCATTCCTTGGTGACCATGCCAGTCGTCATCCAGAGCCAGAAACGGAAGAAGTGCATGACAGCCGGATGCAAATCCAGACCGCGGTGCGCTTGGCTGCGATGGAGAAAAACCGTGACCGCAACAATCGTGATGTGCGTCACGACAAGGGTGAATACGACGACCTGCCACCAAGTGGCTTGGGTCAGACCGCCGGCAATGAAGGAGAGGATGTAATCCATAAAGCTGTTATGAGCCTCGCTTGAGAAGTGCCTGAAGTTTAGCTTACCTTTGTCGTCTTATGACAAGGGAGTTTCAAAATAGTTTTTGAGCGAAATCAAGGACTAAGCCCCGATTTTAGAACACAAAAACCCTCTCTCGCGGCCATTTCGGGCAATCGCGAGGCCGAGCCTTGCGGACATCCGGCGCGTGGGGCCGGCTACCCCATGAAAGTGGGGGGTATTCGCAATGGCACTAGGTTTTGGCTACATTTCGCTACTAAAGTTCCTGTCAGCAAGGGGATTTCGTCTTGAGGACGCCACGTTCCCGGCGCACACTTGCCGCCCTGCCCGCTGACCAAATTGTCTCTTTTGCCCCACTGATGTTGCCGAAAACAATCCGCCCCTATTTATTTTCAGCCCTGTCCGCGGTGGCGCTCGCATTGTCCGCGCCCATCTCGGCCTCGGCCCAGACGATGAAGTCGGGCGACGTCGTCGTGCTGGCCTCGTACTACGAGATCCGCGGGTCGGATTGCCTGGCGCTGCGAGCGCCGCGCGTGCAGATCACGCAGAGCCCCAAGCTGGGCAAGGCCAGCATCATGCAGACGCGTGGCCAGTCCAGCGATTCGGGGCGTTGCGCCTATCGGCCGGTGGCCGTCTCGCAGGTGGTCTACCAGGCGGACCAGCCGGGCGCCGACACCCTGGCCTGGGAAGTGAAATACCAGAACAAGACGCTGGGCACCCGCCGGTTCAGCGCAACGGTCGGCGTCACGCCGGCTCCCTGAGCCGGCGCGAACCGGACGCGCGTCAGGCCGGCTTGTCTTCCTTGGCCGGGTCGGCCTCGGGGACAGCGTCAGCCAGGGTTTCGGCTACGGATTCGGCCGCCGAGGTCGTCTCGGCCGTGTCGCCAGCCGGCGCTTGGGCAGTGACCGGCACGTCCGTGTCCTCGGCTCCATCCAGAGCCAATTCCCCATCGGCATCCAGATCCGCATCGCCGGCTTCGGCGGCTTCGGCCGTTGCGTCGGCTGCGCCCTTCTTTTTGCGCTCGAACACCGCGGCGAAGAAGCCGTCGGTGCCGTGCACGTCAGGGCGCAGTTGCACGTACGGGCCTTCCAGCTTCAGCGTTTCGCAACGCGCGGCCAGGATCTCGGCCGCATCCAGGCGCTCGAAATCGGGGTGGCTGGCCAGGAAACGCTCGGCCTGAACCTCGTTTTCTTCCGCCAACAGGCTGCACGTGGCATACACCAGGCGGCCGCCCGGGGCCACGCAGCGCGCGGCGCTGTTCAGGATGCGCTCCTGCAGCCGGCCCAATTCGGCCAGCGCTTCGGGGTGCTGGCGCCACTTCAGGTCGGGATTGCGGCGCAACGTGCCGATGCCGCTGCACGGCGCATCGACCAGCACACGCTGGGCCTTGCCGGCCAGGCGCTTCACACGGGCGTCGTTCTCGCTGTCGATCACGACGGGCACCACGTTCGACAGGCCGCTGCGCGCAAAGCGCGGCTTGGCGCGCGCCAGTCGGGCGGCGGACACGTCGAAGGCGTACAGGCGGCCGGTGGAGCGCATCAGCGCGCCCAGCAGCAGCGTCTTGCCGCCGGCGCCGGCGCAGAAGTCGATGATCATTTCGCCACGGCGAGGCGCGACCAGCAGGGCCAGCAATTGGCTGCCTTCGTCCTGCACTTCGATGCTGCCATTTTCGAACTGCGGCCAGCGGTTGATGGCCGGCCGGCCTTCCATGCGGATGCCCCAGGGCGAAAACGGCATGGCCACGGGTTCGTAGCGGCCGGCGCTTTGTTGCAGTTCGGTCAACATGGCGTCGCGCTCGGCTTTCAGCGGGTTCACGCGCAGGTCCAGGCTGGCTTGGCGGTTCAGCGCCTCGACCAGCGTTTCCGGGCTGTCCATCAAGCTCAGGCGCTCGTCCAGCCAGTCGGGGATGCTGCCGCGCACCGCGCGGGGCAAGGTGGCCAGATCGATCTGCGACACGCGCTTGAGCCATTCGGCCTCGGCGGCGTCCATGCCCTCTTCCAGCGCTTCGGCGCCCAGTGTGGCATTCAAGCCCAGGATGGCCAGACGACGCGAGGCCGGGCCCACGCCGCTTTCACCGAACTGGCGGTAACGGCGCAGATGGCGCAGCACGTCGTAGACGGCTTCGGCGACTTCGGAACGGTCACGCGCGCCCAGGTTGGGGTGGTGGCGCAGCCAGTGCGACAGCGCGGAATCGGCGGGATAGGTCCATTGCAGGATTTCACCCAGCACGCGTTGCACCTGGTCGATGCGGATGGCCGCATAGGATTGGCGCGGACGGTTGAATTGCGGCTTTTGCGGGGCCTGCTCGCGATGGCCGTGCGAGGCGTCATCACCGCGCGGCGCATCATAGGACGGCCGGCTCTGGCCTTCGCGGCGCTCGGAACCATACGACGTCCGCTCGCCGCCACGGCTGTCGCCGCGCGGGCCGTTGCCGTACGACGGGCGCGAATCCGGGCGGCCCTGGCCTTCGCGGCGGTCCGATCCGTAGGCGGCGCGTTCGCCGCCACGGCTGTCGCCACGGGGACCGCTGCCGTAAGACGGACGCGAATCCGGGCGGCCCTGGCCTTCGCGGCGGTCCGATCCGTAGGAGGCGCGTTCGCCGCCACGGCTGTCGCCGCGCGGGCCGTTGCCGTACGACGGGCGCGAATCCGGACGGCCCTGGCCTTCGCGGCGCTCCGAACCGTAGGAAGCGCGTTCGCCGCCGCGGCTGTCGCCACGGGGACCGTTGCCGTACGACGGACGCGAATCCGGACGGCCCT
>NZ_DBHKZA010000039.1:57087-58507 GCF_057314935.1 Achromobacter sp. | reverse complement strand
CCCAAGCCGCCGGTTTCCAGCGCCTGTCCCTGCCCATGGACCAGAACGGCCCCGGTTTATCCGGCGCCATCTGGTATCCGTGTGCGGCGCCCGCCGCCGAGATCAAAGTCGGCCGGACCCCGATCGCCGGCGTTCTGAACTGCCCGGTGCCTGAAGGCCGGCATCCGCTTATCGTCATGTCGCATGGGTCCAGCGGCTCGTTCCTGGGCCATCACGACACCGCTGCCGCGTTGGCCAATGCGGGTTTCGTGGTCGCGGCGGTCAACCATGTGGGCGACAACTGGGAGGACCGGTCGCGGTAGGGGTATCTGTCGATTTTCTCGACGCGCCCGCGGGAAGTGCGGCGGCTGATCGACTACATGACGACCGCCTGGCCGCAGAAGGCGAAGGTGGATGACGGCAAGATCGGCATTTACGGCTTTTCACGCGGCGGCTATACCGCGTTGGTGCTGGCGGGCGCCGTGCCGGATTTCCGGCAGGGCCTCGCCATCTGCCAGAGCATGCCGACGCTGCCGATGTGCCGCGATATCGCGGCTGGAAAGATCCCGCAGCAGCCTTACGTGCACGACGACCGCATCAAGGCGGCCGTCATCGCGGACCCGTTGAACGCGTTTCCGGGCGATGCGTTGAAGGCCGTGAAGATCCCTGTGCAATTGTGGGCGTCGGAGCGGGGCGGCGATGGCGTCAGCCCTGCCAGCGTGGAGGCGGTGCGCCAGGGACTGCCCGCCGCGCCGGACTTTCACGTGGCGACGGGGGCGGGGCACTTCGATTTCCTGGCGCGTTGCCCCGCGGAGCAGGCCGAGACCTTGTCCGTGTACTGCATGGAGGCGGCGGGCTTCGACCGCCAGCAGTTTCACCAGGACCTGAATGCGAAGGTCGTGGAGTTCTTCAAAGAGTATCTGTAGGCCAAGCCAGGCCATTTCAGATTCGATCAGGCCCGGCCCACATCAGGGGCCCGACCTGGCCCGGCCCGGCCCGGCAGTCCTGGCCCCGCCTACGCCATGACCAGCGCGCGATGTACGCACACGCCCGCCATCACGCCTGAGGCGCTGGCAAGCGTCGCGTTGCTCATCGGAATGGCGGCGTCCCCCGCGGCGAAGACGCCGGGGACCGTCGTTTGCCTGAACTCGTCGGTGCGGATCACCGGGCCGAGCGGACCGTCGTCGAACGCGCAACCCAGCTGCATCGCGAGCGGGCTGGCCATATGGGTCTTGCTGGCGACGAACAGCGCGTGCACCGCCATGCGACGCCCATCGGCGAGCTTGACGGCATCCAGCGCCGGCGCCGTGCCCATGAGTTCCACGATGGGCGTGCGTTCGACACGCACGCCGCGCTTGTCCAGCAGCGCTGCCTGTTCCGCATCCGGTTCGAATTCGCCCTGCGTGAAATACGTCGTGGGCCCCCAGTCCGGCAGCAGCAC
>NZ_DBHKZA010000039.1:40096-56987 GCF_057314935.1 Achromobacter sp. | reverse complement strand
GACCGCTGCGCCATCCAGGAATTTGACGCAAGGGTACTGGGCCAGCTGCTCGCGCGCCTGCCGCAAGATTTCCTGGGGCGGCTTGCCGTCATGGCCCAGAAAGCCGTGCGCATGCGCGGCGAACCGATTGCGAGGCTGGCCGCCGTCGATCAGCAGGACGCGCCGGCGGGCGCGGGCCAATTGCAGGGCGGCGGACAGGCCGGCAAAGCTGCCGCCCACGATGATGGCGTCGTAAGTCATCGGCTGGATTCCTATTCAGTGGCTATCAAGATACTTCGTAAGTTGCATGATAGGGTGGAATCCAGGCTTCATGCAACTTATGATGTGCCGTATCTTGCGGCGACCACCTGCGTGGCGCCTACACCGGGAAATCCGTCGACTGCGCCAGCGCCTTCCAGGCTTCGGTTTCCTCTGCCACGTACGCGTTCTTTTCCGCAATCACACGCAGCGCGTCCGTGCCCAAGGGCAGGCGCAGCGGGGGCATTGCGGCATCGGCCAAGGTGAGCATGGCGGCGGCCAGCTTTACGGGATCGCCAGGCTGCTGGTGATTCAGGCCGGCTGCAATCCGCCGCACATTGCCCGACGTGGCGTCGTAATCCTCGATGATGGCGCCCGCCACGGTCAGCGAGGTTGCGTCCAGGAAATCGGTGCGGAAGTAGCCGGGTTCGACGATGGTCGCGTGGATGCCCAGCGGCTTGAGTTCCGCATGCAGCGCTTCGGTCAACCCTTCGACGGCGAACTTGGTCGAGCAATACGCGCCGAAGCCTGCGCCGGACCGGTAGCCGCCCAGTGAAGACAGGTTGATCACATGGCCGGCACGTTGCGCCCGCAGCGTGGGCAGCACGGCACGGGTCACGTTCAGCAGGCCGAATACGTTGGTGTCGTACATGCGGCGCACGTCGGCATCGCTGGACTCTTCAACGGCGCCCAGCAAGCCGAAGCCCGCATTGTTCACCAGCACGTCGATACGGCCGAACCGCGCCAGGCCGGCGGCGACGGCCGCCTTGGCCTGGGCTTCGTCGGTGACGTCCAGCGCGACGGGAAGCAGGGCAGGCGACTGGCCCAGGCGTTTCGCGATGGCGTCGACATTGCGGCCGGCGGCGATGACGGCGTTGCCGTCGGCAAGTGCCGCTTCGGCGATCAGCGCGCCGATGCCGCGCGAGGCGCCGGTGATGAGCCAGACGCGTTTGAAGGAGGGGGCGGGGGTTTGCATGGAGAGGCTCCGAAAGGGGGGGGTGAGCCTGCATCGTAGGGGGAGGGATAATCATCGAATAGATGGCTAATTGCTGAAATATAATCAACGAAAATTTGCGAATGGGCCTGCCATGAACGAAATCCGTGCCGTCACCATCTTTGCGCGCGCCGCCGTGCTGGGCAGCCTGCGCCGCGCGGCGGTGGACCAGGGCATTTCGCCGCAGGCCGCCAGCCATGCGGTGATGCAGTTGGAAAAGGAGCTGGGCGTGCGCTTGTTCCACCGCACCACGCGCAAGCTCAGCCTGACCGAAGAGGGCGAGCGCCTGCTCGACAGCGTGGCGCCGGCCCTGGCGATGTTCGCGACTGCGCTGGACGATGCGCGCCGGTCGCGGCAGGACATCGCCGGCCCCTTGCGCGTCAGCGCGCCCAGGACGATGGCGCGCCACGTGATCTGGCCCGCCCTGATGGCGTTCGCCGCGGAACATCCCAGCGTGCAACTGGACGTGCAGTTCGACGACCAGTTCACCGATCTGGTCGCGGACCGAGCCGACGTGGGGTTCCGGGGCGGTTCCCCGCCAGCCGAAGGCGCCATCGCACGCCGGCTCGTGCCGATCCAGCTGATCGTGTGCGCCTCGCCCGCCTATCTGGCGCGCCACGGCACGCCCCGGACCATCGATGCGCTGGACGGACACCGTTGCACCGGCTACCGACGCGTCAACACGGGCAAGCTCGCGCCCTGGGAATTCATGGTCGGCGACGAGATCCAGTACCGCGATGTGCCGGCCGTGTTGTGCACAAACGATGCCGAAGCGGAAACCGATGCCGTGGTGGCCGGGCTGGGCATCGGGCAACTCGGCAGTTTTTCAGCCGCCGGACCGATTCGCGCCGGCTTGCTGGTGCCGCTGTTGACGCAGCATCTGACGCAGCGCGAATCGTTCTATATCTACTACCGGCGGCGCACGGAACAGCCCTTGCGCGTCAAGGCGTTCATCGACTTCATGGTGGAGCGCCTGGCGGACAATCCGGACTTCTTCCTGACGCGTGCCGAGCTGACGCGTCCGCGCAAACCGGGCGCGTAGAGCGCCGCCCGTCCGACGGTGTATTCTCGATTGCGAGCCGCGCCTGCCAACCCGTGGCGCGCGAAGCAGAACAAAGCGGGCAGCGCCCATCCGGCGCCCGCCCCGCACTCGAATATCCAGGAGACAGGACCATGTTGTTGACGGAAGAACAGCAGAGCATTCAGGAAATGGCGCGCCGCTTTGCGGCCGAACGCCTGGCGCCCAACGCCGAACGCTGGGACCGCGACCACGAATACCCCGCCGACGCCATCCAGGAGATGGCGCAGCTGGGGTTTTTCGGCATGCTGGTGCCGGAAGAATGGGACGGCAACGCCAGCGGCTATATCTCGTATGCGGTGGCGCTGGAGGAAATCGCCGCCGGTAACGGCGCATGTTCCACGATCATGAGCGTGCACAACTCGGTTGCCTGCATGCCGATCCTGAAGTTCGGCACCGATGCGCAGAAGGACCAGTTCCTGCGGCCGCTGGCCACAGGCGAGCACATCGGGGGCTTTGCGCTGACCGAGCCCCAAGCGGGGTCCGACGCCAGCAGTCTGCGCACCCGCGCCCGCCGCGATGGCGACGATTACATCCTCAACGGCGCCAAGCAATTCATCACCTCGGGCAAAAGCGGCCAGACGGTGATCGTCTTCGCCGTGACCGACCCTGATGCCGGCAAGCGCGGCATTTCCGCCTTCATCGTGCCGACCGACACGCCGGGCTATCAAGTGCTGCGCGTGGAGGACAAGCTGGGCCAGCATGCCTCGGACACCTGCCAGATCGGTTTCGAAGACATGCGCATTCCGGCCGCCTACCGTCTGGGCGCGGAAGGCGAGGGCTACAAGATCGCGCTGGCCAACCTGGAAGGCGGGCGAATCGGCATCGCGTCGCAATCGGTCGGCATGGCGCGCGCGGCGTTCGAATGCGCGCGCGACTACGCCCGGGACCGGCAGGCGTTCGGCAAGCCCATCATGGAGCACCAGGCGGTGTCGTTCCGGCTGGCCGACATGGCGACGCAACTCCATGCGGCGCGGCAAATGGTGCTGCACGCCGCCGCCTTGCGTGAAGCGGGCAAGCCGGCGCTGATGGAAGCCTCGATGGCCAAGCTCTTCGCCTCTGAAATGGCCGAGAAGGTGTGCTCGGCCGCGATCCAGACGCTGGGCGGCTACGGCTACCTGAAGGATTTCCCGGTGGAACGCATCTACCGCGATGTGCGCGTGTGCCAGATCTACGAAGGCACCAGCGACATCCAGCGGCTGGTGATCGCGCGCGGCCTGTAAGCCGCGGGGGGCGGCGCGCCTGTCTGCCGGGCCGCGCCGCCGCGGCCGGTCTGGCTTCAGTCGTCGTTCCGGGCGCGCTCGTCGTCAGGGCGGACCTGCGCCAGTTGCGCATCCCAATACGCCAGGTGCTCCTGCCAGTCGGGGCGGTTCAGCGCGCGCAACTGTTCCAGGATGCGCCGTGCGTCGTCCGGCCTGCCCAGGTGCAGGTTGGCCTTGATCAGGTTGCTGCCCACTTGAAGCCCATGCGCGTGGACCTGGAACCGGGGGCCGGCCAATTCCAGGATGTCGGCGATACGGCCGGCATTGCCCAGGTCGCCGCTCATTTGCATCAGCAAGTCGGCGGGGGCGGGGTCGCCCGCGCGCGACAGCGCCTCGTTGTACAGGGCGATCGCGCCGGCGTAGTTGTGCGACCCGAGCTCACCGCGCGCCAACCAAAGCTGGGCGCGCCAGCTGGCCGGCAGCGCGGCGACTTTGCGCATCGCCGTGATGCCTGCCGTGTCGCCGCCAAAATCGCGGTGGATGGCCTCGAACCAGCCCAGCCCATTGTCCTGGTTGGGGTCAAGCTGCAAGGCGCGCCACAAGGTGTCGAGCGCGCGGTCTTCGTCATCGCGTTCGGCATGGATCTTGGCCAGATTGGTCAGCACGATGCCCGTCTCGCCATGCTGCGCGCAGAACGCCTGCAGCACGCGTTCGCTGTCGTCCAGCCGGTCCTGCTTCATGTAGACGATGGCCTGCAGCACCACGGCGCGTTCGGGGTTCGGGTCCAGTTCCACCAGCCGTTCGGCGGGCCGGACCATCTCGTCGATGAATCCGTCGTTCAGCGACTGGATGATCAGGCCTGCCAGCCGGTCGGCATCGTTCCAGTCCTGTTCGATAGCGCCGGGCAGCACGGTGTCGCGCCATTGCTCGCGGGTGACGAGCACCTCGCGGCCCTGGGCGTCGTAGGCGCGGATCATCTGGGCATTGTCGGGGTGGGGGCTCATGCTCATGCGTTGGATCCTTCGGAAAAGTTGCGCCGGCGCCGCCGCGCCCACAGCGTGTAGACAATGATATTGCCGATGATCAGCAGCGTGGCCAGCACGATCTGCGTGGTCCGCGTGATGCCCTCGGGGTAGATCAGGCCCAGCACATAATGTTCGATGAAGCCGCCGGCGTATCCCTGTTGGCCCGCTTGTTGCCGCAGCGACACTTCAAGCGGCGTCAGCGGGCAGATCCAGCCCATGCCGATCACCATCGCGCCCCACGCCAATGCGGGCAGATGCCAGTAAGCGATGCGGGGCTTGCACAGCGCAAGCAAGCCGCCGAACATGACGAAGGCGATGAAGAGGCCATGCGCGACCAGGACCAGGTCGGCAAGGATGCGGTAAGTCATCGGAAGTTCTCTGCAGGTTCAGGAAAAGGCCGGCGCGTAACGCCGGACCCGCATTTAATCGTAAGCCCGGACGGGCCGGGCGGCATATTGGCAACAAGGCAAGACGCTCGGTGTCGGAATAGAATGCCGGCGTCAATACACTGCGTGAGGCGAGGACGATGGGCCAGACGATAGAAGGGCGGATCCAGGCCGCCGAAGAGCAACTGCGCCAGGCGATGCTGGCGTCCGACATCGCGGCGCTAGAGCGCCTGCTGGATCCGCAGCTGCTGTTCACGAACCACATGGGCTGGAGCTTCACCCGCGAAGACGACCTGGACGCGCACCGTTCGGGCATGCTGAAGATCCATGGACTGGACTTGTCCGAACTGAGCATCCTGCCGCGCGCGGAATGCGCGGTCGTGTCGGTGCAGGCGCGGATATCGGGCAGCTACAACGGCGTGCCGGCCAACGGTACGTTCCGGTTCATGAGGACCTGGGCGCTGGACGCGGTCTCCGGCCAATGGCGCGTGATCGCGGCCAGTTCGGTCATGGTGGTGTGACGCCCGCCGGGCGCCCTCAGACCTTCAGATCGCGCAGCAGCTTGGCCAGTTCGGGCGCCGTCATCAGCGATACGCCTTGCGCCTTCGCATAGGCCCAGGCATTGTCGGACACGTCGCCCAGGGCGATGTAGATGGCTTCGCGGGCGCCGCGTTTCTCGCGCGCCGCCTGCAGTTCGCGCAGCGGCTCTACTCCTACGCGGGCGGCCTTCCAGCGCTTGGCGCTGACGATGGCCACGTGGCCGTCCTTGCTCAGGGCAAAGTCCGCGCCCGGCGTCTGCAGGCGTTGCACCTCACAGCCATCGCGCTTGAAGCCGGCCTCGACCGTGTCGGCGAAGTCGGCCCACGACATGGCGGCGGCGGTCTCGGCCACGGCCTGCACGCGGGTGCCCGAGGGCGCTCGCAGCTGCTTGTAGGCGGCCATGATGGAAATGACCGCGAACGGCACCGCCGCGAATACGCCCATCGCCGCGAAATCCAGCGGCAGCGCGGCGAAACCGCCCACGCACAGCAATACCGCCACGCCTGCGCTCATCCACCACGGCGAGCGCAGCAGGACGGCGAAGATGGAGTTCTGGGACATCTTGAGTTTCATGGCGGTTCGCGGCGTAGCGGTGTCGGGGGAACGGGGTCAGGCGTTGTCGGCGGGCGTGTCGGCGGCGCGCACCACGATGCGGACGTCGCCGCAGGTGACGATCTGGCCGCCGCGGATCTTGGCGGTCTTGCGGGTCTCGACGACGCCGCCCACGCTGACCAGGCCGTCGGCCACCAGCATCTTGCCCGCGCCGCCGCTGTCACAGACGCCGGTGGCTTTAAGCAGCTGGTTCACTTCGATATAGGGGCTGCCGTCGGCAAGCGTGAATTCAATGAGGGGCATGGAGGAATTGCGCAAGTTCAGGGGGGAAAGCGGCCGGGGCGGCCGCGTACGTCAGGCGGCCTCAGGCCGGGCCGCCGCGGTCGGTGTTGTCGGGGGCGGCGGCAGCCGCCTCGGGCACGCTGGGCGCCGCGGCGCGGGGCGCGCTTTCGGCGCGCGCCATCCAGGCGATCAGCGAGGAACGCATCGCCTCTTCGACCGACATCTGGATGGGCGTCACCCAGTCCTGCGGCACGAAGACGGTGTAGCCGCCGATCATGTAGCCCATCGGCAGGTAGACGGCCACGCGGTCGCCCTGGGTGAAGCCTTCAGGCAGGCCATCCATGCTGCGGCGGGTGACCAGGCCCACCAGCTCCAGTTGCTGGCCGGGCACGCGCAGGATCACGACCTGCTGCGCCGTGTTCTTGGAACTGGGCGAAAAATAGTCCGCGAAGCTCTTCAAGGACGAATAGATGCTCTTGACCACCGGCAGGTTGGTGAAGGGCATTTCCACTACGGTCAGGAAGCGCTGCACGCGTTCCTTGGACACCAGGTATCCGATAGCCAGAATGCCCAGGATACCCAGCGCCAGGCCCATGCCCGGCACGTAGAAACCGCCGATGAAGGGGCGCAGGAAGGTCAACGCCACCGCTTCCGTCCAGGCCAGGAAGATATAGAGCAGGTAGAGGGTCAAGGCCAGCGGCAGGACGGTGATCAGGCCGCGGAAGAAGTATTTGTAGAGACGAGTCATAGGCAGGAACTAGAGAATTAGGGTCGGACCAAGGCTTGCCGGCGCGGGTCAGAGGGCCGCCAGCATAGCAGCCAGCGCCCGCGTGTTTCGTAATAAACCGCATCGCCCCGGGGATATCGGGGCCAGGGAACCCTCCGCGCGCGGCCTAGCGGTCGACGGGCAGGTACAGGGTTTCCTTGATTTCCTCCATGACCACATAGCTGCGCGATTCCGCGGAAGCCGGCAGTCGTTTGAGGATTTCGCCCAGCAGGCGACGGTATTCGTTCATTTCCGTCAGGCGGGCCTTCACCAGATAGTCGAAATCACCGGACACCAGATGGCATTCCATGACCTCGGGAACGTAGAGCAGCTCTTTCTTGACCTTGTCGAAGACGTCGCCGGACTTGGCGGACAGCTTGATTTCCAGGAAGACGAGCAGGTTCTTGCCCAACGCGGCCGGGTTGACGCGCGCATGGTAACCCGTGATGACGCCTTCGCGCTCCATGCGCTTGACGCGGTCCGAGCACGGGGTGGCGGACAGGCTCACCCGATCGGCCAATTCGGTCACCGAAATGCGGCCTTCGCGCTGCAGGATTTCCAGGATTTTCAGGTCGATTCGGTCTAGGTCGCGCATTTCACTTTTGGTGATCGAAAAACAGGGGCGTGCCCGGGAAAAGCACTGGCAAAGGAAAATAATCAGTGCTTTTCACTGCGAATAGGCTCATAGACTACCGAAAATACTGACCAAATCCAAATACGGAAAGAATCATGCATGTGATCGTCCTCGGCAGCGGCGTTATCGGCACCACCACCGCCTATTACCTGGCCCGTCAGGGCGCCAAGGTGACGGTCCTGGACCGCCAGCCCGCCGCCGCCCAGGAAACCAGCTACGCGAACGCCGGCCAGGTGTCGCCGGGCTATTCCACGCCCTGGGCCGCGCCCGGGATCCCGTTGAAGGCCATCAAGTGGCTGTTCCAGAAGCACGCGCCCCTGGCGATCCGGCTGGACGGCAGCGTGTACCAGCTGAAGTGGATGGCGGCGATGCTGGCCAACTGCTCGGCCGACCGCTATTCGGTCAACAAGGAACGCATGCTGCGCTTGGCCGAATACAGCCGCGACTGCCTGCGCGAGTTGCGCGCGTCCACGGGCATCCATTATGAAGAGCGCACGCGCGGCACCTTGCAGCTGTTCCGCACCGAGGCCCAGCTGGAAGCCGCCCGCCGCGACATCGCCGTGCTGGAAGAAGTGGGCGTGCCCTACGAACTGCTGGACCGCAACCGCCTGGTGACGGCCGAGCCCGCCCTGGCGCGCTCGATCCACAAGCTGGCTGGCGGCCTGCGCCTGCCCAACGACGAAACCGGCGACTGCCGCCTGTTCACCACGCGGCTGGCCGAGATGGCGGCGGCCCTGGGCGTGGACTTCCGCTACAACCAGACCGTCTCCGGCCTGAACACCGCGGGGGGGCAGATCACCGGCGTGCGCGTGGGCAGCGAAGTCCTGACGGCCGATCGCTACGTGGCCGCCTTCGGCAGCTACACGCGCGGCTTCCTGGAACCGCTGGGCCTGGACCTGCCGGTCTACCCGGTCAAAGGTTATTCGCTGACCATTCCGCTCAAGGACGAGGCCGCCGCGCCGGTGTCGACCATCCTGGATGAAACGTACAAGATCGCCGTGACGCGCTTTGACGAACGCATCCGCGTGGGCGGCATGGCCGAACTGTCCGGGTTCGACCTGCGCTTGAGGGACGCCCGCAGAAAGACGCTGGAGCTCGTCGTCAACGACTTGTTCCCGGACAGCGGGCACGTCGCCCAGGCCGAGTTCTGGACGGGCCTGCGTCCGATGACGCCGGACAGCACGCCCGTCGTCGGTCCCACCCGCTATGGCAACCTCTTCCTGAACACCGGCCACGGCACGCTGGGTTGGACGATGGCTTGCGGCTCGGGCAAGCTGGTCGCCGACCAGGTCATGGGGCAGCGCCCGGCAATCCGTACCGACGGGCTGAGCCTGTCGCGCTATGACCGCCGCGCATCGTCGAATCCGCCGCTGGTGCTGGACGGCAAGCGCGCCTGAGACGGCGCGCCCGCCACCACCGCATCGCTTATCGGGCAGCGGCCAAAAGCCATGCCCCCGACGGCCCTGCCTCGCGCAAAACGCGGGGAGGGCCGTTGTCTGTTTTGAATGACGCGGCTTGTGCCAAAATCGGCCCATGACCCATTTCCTGCACACTGCCGATTGGCAGATCGGCCGTCAGTACGGCCAGTTCGAAACCGACGACGCCGCCATGCTGGCCGAGGCGCGCTTTGACGTGGTGGCGCGCATTGCCACGCTTGCCGCGGAGCGTGGCGTGGACGCGGTGCTGGTGGCCGGCGACGTGTTCGATACGCAAGGCGTGTCGGACCGCACGATCCGCCGGCTGTTCGCCGCCATGGCTGCCTACGCCGGCCCCTGGGTGATGATCGCCGGCAACCATGATGCGGCATTGGCCGACAGCGTCTGGAGCCGCGCGATGCAGCTGGGCTGCATCCCCGGCAACGTGCATGTGCCGTTGCGCACCGGCGTCGTCGACTTGCCCGCCATCAACCTTGCCGTGCTGGCCGCGCCGCTGACGCAACGCCACACCTATGACGACGTGACGCAGGCTTTCAACACGCTGGAAACGGAAGCGGGGCGCGTGCGGGTGGGCCTGGCCCACGGCAGCGTCGCGGGCCGTCTGCCCGACACGATCGACGCCACCAATCCCATCGCGCCGGACCGCAGCGCCCGCGCGCGCCTGGACTACCTGGCGCTGGGCGATTGGCACGGCTGCCTGTCCATCGACGCGCGCACCTGGTATGCCGGCACGCCCGAGCAGGACCGTTTCCGCGGCAATGAACCCGGTTATGTGCTGGACGTGCGCATCGAAGCCCCGGGCGCCGAGCCCGCGGTGGAACGCGTGGCCACCGGCAAGTACCGCTGGTCCGCCTGGACAGAGACCGTCAGCCTGCCCACCGACGCGCAGGCGCTTGCCGAACGGTTGGCGGCCCTGCGCGCGGAAGACGTGCTGCGGCTGGACGTGCAGGGCCACGTCAACATGGAGACCTGGGACGCGCTGCAACGCGCCGTGGATCAGGCCACCGCCCAAGTGCGGGCAATGCTGCCGGACCTGTCCGGCTTGCTGCTCGAACCCGATCAGGCCGACCTGGCCGAGCTGGGCGCCAGCGGCTACGTCGGCGAAGTGGCCGCGCAATTGCAGGCCTTGCAGGCGGATGGCGAGCAAGCCCCGGTGGCGGGCGAAGCCTTGCGGCTGCTGTTGCGGTTCCAGCGCGAAAGCGCCGCGCAGGGGGCGGTCAAATGAAACTCTCCCGGATTGCGCTTGAAGAATTCCGCAAGTTCCGCCAGCCGATGGTGCTGGACGGCCTGCAAGACGGCTTGAACCTTTTCGTGGGCGCGAACGAGGCCGGCAAGAGCACCGTCGCATCCGCCATCCGCGCGGCGTTCCTGGAACGCTACAGCACCAGCAAGGTCGCCGATCTGGCCCCGCGCGGCGAATCCGGCGCGCGGCCCAGCGTCGAACTGGCGTTCACGCACGCGGATCATTCCTATGTGTTGAAGAAGCAGTTCCTGTCGCGTGCCCGGTGCGAATTGCTGATCGACGACGGCGCCCGACGCCTGGACGGCGAGGAAGCCGAGAACGCGCTGGCTGCCTTGCTGGGGTTCGAATTGCCGGGGCGCGGCCAAAGCAAGCCGGATCTGGCCGGCGTCCCCGGCCTGTTGTGGATCCAGCAGGGCGATGGCCACAATCTGCAAGAGGCGGCCGGCCATGCCGGCGTGCATTTGCGTGACGCGTTGACGCAGTTGTCCGGCGAACTGGCCGCCAGCGACGGCGACCGCCTGTTCGAACGGGTGTCGGCCGAACGCGCTGCGTTGCTGGATGCGCGCAACGGGCGTCCCAAGGGCGCCTACAAGGACGCCGAGGACGCCTTGGCGCGTGCCACCGCCGAACGTGACGAATGCGCGCACGCGATGGCGCAACTGAATACCGACGTGGACCGCCTGGCGGAACTGCGCCGCGATCACGAACGCGCCCAAGCCGGCCAGCCGTGGAAGGACTTCGAGGCCAAGGCCGTCGAGGCCCGGGCCCGGTTGGCCGCGCTGGCGAAGGAGCGCGAAGCGTTTGACGGCCTGCGCCGTGAACAGACCCAGGCCGCGCAGACGTTGACCTTGCTGCAGGACCAGGTCCGCCGCGACCAGCAGGACGAGACGGACTACCAGGGGCTCGTCAAGGAGTCTCAGGCGGCACGGACCCGGGTCGAGGCGGCGCAAGCCCCGCTGGCCCGCGCGCAGCAGCAGCGTCAAGCGCACGCCGCGGCGGTCGATGCCGCCCGCTTGCGCGTGGCCGCGGTCCAGGCCGTCGCCGACCGCCGCGACCTGGAACACCAGCTGGCGCAACTGAATGCCGAAGTCGAACGCCTGGACGGCGCGCTGCAAGCCGTTACCGCGCTGATTGAACAAGGCTCGGCGCTGAAGGCCGAAGCCGTCCGCATCGAAATCGCGGACGGCGATATCGATGCGTTGCGCAAGAGCGAGCGTGAACTGGCCAATTTGCAGTTGCGCCAGCAAGCCATCGCCACGCGGCTGTCGTACCAGCTTGAAGCGGGGCGCCAGGCCACGCTGGACGGCCGGTCGTTGACTGGCGACGGCCAGGTGCTGCTGACGTCTGCCGCCGATCTGGATCTGCCGGGAGTCGGGCGCTTGCGCATCGAACCGGGCGGCCAGGACCTGCCGGCGCTGCAGCGCGAACGCGCCGCTTTGCAGACGGCCTGGAGCGCGCTGCTGGAACGGTTGGGGGTGACGGCATTGGCCGATGCCGAACAGCGCCACGCGCGCTACACGGCGTTGCTGCGCGAACTGGACGGCATGCGCAAGACGCTCGCCATCCATGCGCCCAAGGGCGTGGACGTGCTGCGCGGGCAACGCGATGACGCGTTGGCGCGGCGCGTGCCCTTGCAGGAGCGGCTGGCCAAGCTGCCCGCGCCGGCCGCGGGGCAGGGGTCGGACCAGGACGACCTGCCCGCTGCGGTTCAGGCACTGCGCGAGGCCGAAGCGCTGGCCGGGCAGGCCGACGCGTCGCTGGCGGCCGCGCAGCGCGCGCTGGACGCCGACAGCGCCCGTGCGCAATTGCTTGAAGGCCAGGCGGCGGCGCGCGGCGCCGAACTGCTGTCGGCCGAGCGCGCCGCGCAACGGCAGGCGCGGGCGGGCCGGCTGGCCGAAGTGCGCAGCGGCCACGATGAACTGGACCGCCGTGTGCGCGAGGCGCAGGCGGCGCTGGCGGAGCATCGTCCCGACCTGCTCGAGCAAGACGTCCAGCGCTACGAGAAATCCGCCGCCATCGAACGCGACGCGCAACACAAGCGCCACGGCGAGATCCTGCAGCTGCAGGGCAAGCTGGACCAGGCGGGCGCGCAGGGCCTGGGCGAACGGCTGTCCGAAGCGGCTGCCGCATGTGAGCGCCTGGCGCGCCGTCGCGATGAATTCGCGCGCCGCGCCGCCGCGCTGGAGTTGCTGCTGACCCTGCTGACCGACAAGCGCGCCGCCGCCACACAGCGGCTGCAGGCGCCGCTGGCGCGGCGCTTGAACCACTACCTGGCCTTGTTGTTCCCCGAGGCCGCGCTGCGGCTGGATGACGCGCTGCTGCCGACCGCGCTGCGCCGCGGCGATGGCGAAGACTTGCTGGACGCGCTGAGTTTCGGCACGCGCGAGCAACTGGGCATCCTGGCCCGCTTCGCCTATGCCGACCTGCTGCGCGAAGCCGGACGGCCGACCTTGCTGGTGCTGGATGATGCGCTGGTCCACACCGACGATGCGCGGCGCGACTTCATGAAGCGTGCGCTGTTCGATGCGGCCACGCGCCACCAGATCCTGATGTTCACCTGCCACGGCGAGGCGTGGCGGGACATGGGGGTCGAGCAGCGCCGCATCGGCGCTTCCTGACCGGCTTGACGGCGCAAGGGCTGAACGGATAGGCTACGCACATGCCTGACTTCACGCCCTACGCCGATTTTGCCGCCGCTGCTTCTGCAGCCGGCCGCCGCGCGCGTGGGCTGTCCCGGCATGCAGGCCTTACCTCTGCGGTGGCTACCGCAACATCCCCCGTTGTTTCTCCTGTCGTCTCCGCGGTCGTCGCTCCGCCCGCCTCGCCGCCTGCCGGCGTGGTCTCGGGCGTTCATCCGCCTTTGGCGCTTGTGTTCGGCTGACGGCCAAACTCCCCACTCCAGTCCCTTTCCGTTGTCAGTGCGCATGATGGGTTGACGCGTATCGCGCGCCCCAAGCGCCGCTGATCCGTGCAGGTTTGCCGCCCGTCGCGGCACACCCGCGCAGGGCTGGAGCCTGTTCTTACCCTGACAGGTGAAACCTCATGTCTTTCGATCGATCCACGTGGACCGCTTACGGCTCCACCACCTTGTTCGTGCTGCTGTGGAGCGGCGGCGCGATCTTCGCCAAATGGGGGTTGTCGCACGCCTCCGCGTTCGGCTTCCTGCTGTGGCGCTTCATCCTTGCCCTGGCGGTGCTGGGGGCGATATGCCTGTGGCGCAAGCGCTGCTTGCCTGAGCGCGGCACGCGCAAGACGGCGGCGCTGACAGGCCTGCTGCTGATCGGCAGCTATTCCATCTGCTATCTGCTGGCGTTGGACCACGGCATCACGCCGGGCGTGTTGGCCACGTTGCTGGGCGCGCAGCCCATCCTGACCCTGGCGGTGATGGAACGCCGTTATTCGCCGGCTCGGCTGACGGGGCTGTTCCTGGCGCTGTGCGGTCTTGTCATGGTGGTGTATCAAAGCATCGGCATGGCGCGCTTTTCGGTGGCGGGCATGGCGTTCGCCTTTGCCGCGCTGGCCAGCATGACCGCCGGCGCCATCCTGCAAAAGCGCATCAAGCAGGCGCCCATGGACGTGATGCCGCTGCAATATACGGTCAGTCTGGCGCTGTGCCTGCTGTTCGTGCCGTTCCAGCCGGTCTGGGCGGACTGGAGCGTCGGGTTTATCGTGCCGCTGATCTGGATGGGGCTGGTGATATCGGTAGGCGCGACGCTGCTCTTTTACCGCATGATCCAAGCCGGCAACCTCGTCAACGTGACCAGCCTGTTCTATCTGGTGCCGGCAGGCACGGCGGCGCTGGACTACCTGATCCTGGGCAACCGCCTGTCTGCGCTCAGCTTGGCCGGCATGGGCGCGATCCTGCTTGGCCTGATGCTGGTGCTGCGCAATCCGGCCGCCGCGGTCAAGCCAGCGCAGGGTAAGCGGCCGCCTGCCAAGACGACCGCGTAGCCGCTGGCGCCGCGTCGCCGCCTTCGACCGCGTCCTGCCCCGCCCAGTGGCCGCTGACAAGCTGGGCAGGGCGCGTCTGCGCCGAGACGCGGGCGCAGACGGACCAGGCGTCCAGCCGGACGCTCAGCCCGGCATAGACGCCATGGCCGTCGCCGGCCTGGATCACGCCTTCGGCCTGCACGCCTTCACCGGCGCGGATCGATCCTTCTGCGCGGATGTCGCCGCCGGCGATCAGGCCCCACCCGGATGCCAGGTGGTCGCCGCAATGGATGGACCCGCCGGCCTGGATGCCGCAGGCCGCATTGATTTCCTTGTCTGCGCGCACGTCGCCGCCGGTCTTGATGCCCTGGCCGCACTTGATGGCGCCTTGCGTCTGCACGTCCTGGCCGGCATGCAGGTGGCCCGTGACGGCCAGGTCCTGGCCGGCGCAGATGTCCCACTTGGCGCGCACATTGCCGCCGCAGTCCAGGCCCGTGGCGGTTTCGATGCCCCAGTCCGTGGCAATGTCTCCGCCTGCGCGCAGATTGCCGCCGCTGGCGATGTTGGCCGCCGCAGTGATGTTTTCCCCCGCCATGATCGTTTCGCCCGCGCGGATGCCGCCGCCCGTGATGATGCTGCGGCCGGCGCGCACCACGCTGTCCACGTTGATGCCCATGCGCACTTCCAGCGTGCCCGCGAACACGATCGCGTTGGCGTCCACGGCATCCAGCTTCAGCACGGCGTCGGTGGGGCCGAACTGGTCCAGCAGCCAGCAGGCGTCGCTGACGCGGCCGTCGGCCACCAGCGCGTCAAGCACGGCCTGGTAGTCCCCCTGTCCGTTGTGGTCGCGGATGAACCATTTGTAACCGCCCGCGCAGGGGTTCTTGGCTTTGACGAATTTCTTGGTGAGTTGCATGGCGCTGAAAGGGGAGATCTGTGCGTGGCCCGGCCGCCAGCGGTCTGGGCTGGCGGCGAAGATTCAGGCGCGGGCGCCCGGCCACGCGGCAGGGCGTCCGCCGGCGCGTGGCAGGCGGCAACGCGCACGGATGTGCAGGGCCACCGGCGACAGGCCGGAATAGGAAGGGGGAAAAGCGGAGGAGCCGGGCGATTAGCCGGGCTTGGAGCGCGCGTAAGCGGAACGCGCGGCGACTTCCTGCGAGCTCAACAAAGTCGAGCGCAGGGCGCAAAGGACGCAGGCAGCGGGGGGGATGGGAGAAAAATCGGATCGCACGGGGGCAGATGCTAACACCCGCGCGTCCGGAGTCAAGTGGGAAAGGCCGCGCTTGGGGGCGGCGGCGGCCTTTTCCCCAGGCAGGAATCAGTTCGTCGACACGATGTTGCGTTCCTTGGCGATGCGCTGGCGCAGCTCGAGTTCACGCTTGATCTGCGCGGCGTACTCGGCGGGCGTATTGCCGTCCACCAGCGATCCGCCGTCGGCCAGGCGCTGGACGATCTTCGGGTCCTTCAGCGCCTTGACGGCGGCGTCGTGGATGCGGTCGACCACGGCTTGCGGCGTGCCGGCAGGCGCGACCAGCCCGTACCAGGCCATGTTGTCCATTTCAGGCAGGCCGCCTTCCTTGAAGGTCGGCACGTCCGGCAGGGCGGGCAGGCGCTTGGGGGCGGCCACGGCCAGGGCGCGCAGCTTGCCGGCCTGGATATGGGGCATGGACGAGGGCAGGTTGTCGAACTGGGCGTTCACCTGCCCGGCGATCACGTCGTTCAGGGCCGGGCCCGAACCGCGGTAGGGGACATGGACCATGTCGGTCTGGGTCAGCGACTTGAACAGTTCGCCGTCCAGGTGGCCGATGCCGCCCGCGCCGGATGAGGCATAGCTGTACTTGCCGGGGTTGGCCTTGAGCAAGGTAATGAATTCTGCCAGCGACTTGGCGGGCACGGCCGGGTTGACCGTCAGCACGTTCGGCACGTTCACCAGGTTGGTGATCGGCGTGAAGTCCTTGATCGGGTTGTAGGGGTTCTTGGGGTTGGTGGCCGGATTCGTGGCCATGGTACTGACGGTGGCCACGCCCAGCGTGTAGCCGTCAGGCGCGGAACGGACCAACGCGTCGGCGCCGATCGAGCCGCCGCCACCGCCGCGGTTTTCCACCACGACAGCCTGGCCCAGTTCACGGCCCAGCCCTTCGGCCACGATGCGGGCGACGATGTCGGTCGTGCCGCCCGCGGCAAAGGGGACGATCAGCCGGATGGGTTTATTGGGGTAGGGATCTGCGGCGTGGGCGCCGGAACTAAAGCAGACGCCTGCGATGGCGGCGGCCAGGATGGCCTTGGCATGAGACAGCACGGTCAAGAGTCTTCTCCATATTTTGTTGTTCCGAGCCGACCGGCTTCTTGGGCCGGCGTCGGTGAAGCGCGCTGTGCCGGGATACTGGCTGATAGCCGACGCTTCGTGGGCGCAATTCCACACAGGAATCCCCCTACGGTCAACTCAGGATTCTCCCTGTCTTTACGCGAAAATATTTTTTCAGTGACGGATAGTTGTGTGGAAATCGCGTCAGATCGGCGAAAAAGCCAACCCTGACAACGAGATGAACGATTTCGCAAACCCTGTCATTGCGCAATCATTGCGCA
>NZ_DBHKZA010000039.1:33643-39996 GCF_057314935.1 Achromobacter sp. | reverse complement strand
TCATTGCGCAATCATTGCGCAGTCATCGTGCTGTCATTAGCCGGGTTCACGCATAAATCTCTGCATAACTTACAAGAATCTGATATTTTTCGGATGAGATTCTTGGCCGGTCTTGCAAGAAAGCTATTGCGTTTGTTTCTGTCTGCGCCGTTCAATGGGGCGTTGGTTGATGTCCCCGCGGGGCAACGTGTAGTGCAGCGACGCACCGGGCCAGGGTTCCGTCCGTTTTTCAATCCCCGGTCTGTTTCGTCTCTCGCTGCCACGTGCCGGCGGGAGGGGGCCCGGACATTCTCGGAACGCCATGTCGCTGATCCTGATCCTCGCTCTGCCGTTTGCCGGCAGCCTGTGCGCCGCGCTGCTGCCTTCGAACGCCCGTAATGCCGAGGCGTGGTTGGCCGGCTTGATCGCCCTGGCCTGTGTGGTTCTGATTGCCAGCCTATACCCGGAAGTCGCCAACGGCGGCGTGGTCCGGTTCGACATGCCCTGGGCGCCCGCCCTGGGCCTGCAGTTCACCCTGCGCATGGACGGCTACGCGTGGCTGTTCGCGCTGATCGTCTCGGGCATGGGCGCGCTGGTCGTGCTGTACGCGCGCTATTACATGTCGCCGGAAGACCCGGTCCCGCGCTTCTTCTCGTTTTTCCAGGCCTTCATGGCCGCCATGCTGGGCGTGGTGCTGTCCGGCAACCTGATCCAGCTGGTGATGTTCTGGGAAATGACCAGCCTGGCGTCGTTCATGCTGATCGCCTATTGGCACCACCGCCTGGACGCCCGGCGCGGCGCGCGCATGGCGCTGACGGTGACGGGCGCGGGCGGGCTCTGCCTGCTGGCGGGCGTGCTGATCCTGGGCCACATCGTCGGCAGCTACGACATGGACCGCGTGCTGGCCTCCGGCGACCTGGTGCGCGCCGACCCCTGGTATCCGGCCGTGCTGGTGCTGGTGGCGCTTGGCGCATTGACCAAGAGCGCGCAATTCCCGTTCCATTTCTGGCTGCCCAATGCCATGGCGGCGCCCACGCCGGTGTCCGCCTACCTGCACTCGGCCACCATGGTGAAGGCCGGCGTGTTCCTGCTGGCCCGCTTCTGGCCGGTGCTGTCCGGTACCGACGAATGGTTCTGGATCATCGGCGGGGCAGGGCTGATCACGCTGGTATTGGGGGCGTATGCCGCCATCTTCCAGCAGGACATGAAGGGCGTGCTGGCGTATTCCACCATCAGCCATCTGGGCCTGATCACGCTGCTATTGGGTCTCAACAGCGAGCTCGCGCTGGTGGCCGCCATCTTCCACATGATCAACCACGCCACCTTCAAGGCGTCGCTGTTCATGGCCGCCGGGGTCGTGGACCACGAGACCGGCACGCGCGACCTGAGCCGCCTGTCCGGCCTGTACAAGGCCATGCCCATCACCGCTACCCTGGCGATGGTGGCGGCGGCCTCGATGGCCGGCGTGCCGCTGCTCAACGGCTTCCTGTCCAAGGAAATGTTCTTCGCCGAGACCACCTTCATCAGCGGCGACAGCTTCACCCAGATCGGCTTGCCGCTGATGGCCACCATCGCGGGGGCATTCAGCGTGGCCTATTCGCTGCGCTTCATCCTGCAGGTGTTCTTCGGCCCCCCGGCCACCGACCTGCCGCGCGCGCCGCATGAGCCGCCGCGCTGGATGCTGTTTCCCAGCGCCTTGCTGGTGTTCATGTGCCTGCTGGTCGGCGTGTTGCCCGCCCTGACGGTCGGCCCGTTCCTGGCGACGGCGGCGCAAAGCATCCTGGGCGAGAACATGCCCGAATACAGCCTGGCTGTCTGGCACGGCCTGAACCTGCCGCTGGTGATGAGCCTGGTCGCCACGGCGTCCGGGGTGCTCCTGTACCTGGCGTTGCGCGCGCATCAGCGCGCCAACCCGGGACGCGTGCCGTTCATCTACCGCCTGGACGGCCGCCGCACCTTCGAATCGCTGCTTGACGGCTCCAGCGTGGCGGCTGCCTGGCTGCTGCGCTGGGTGGCGTCGTCGCGACTGCAGGTGCAGATGCTGCTGATCGTGCTGGGCACCTTGTTCGTGGCCTGGCTGCCGTTGCGCGGGGGCGGATGGCTGGAAGGCACGGGCCGCATGACGCCCATTGATCCCGCTTTCGCGCTGCTGTGGCTGGTGGGCGGGGCTTGCGCGCTGGGCGCGGCCTATCAGGCCAAATACCACCGCCTGGCATCGCTGGCGCTGGCCGGCGGCGCGGGCCTGATCACCTGCCTGACCTTCGTGTGGTTTTCCGCGCCCGACCTGGCGCTGACCCAGCTGTCCGTCGAAGTGGTCACCGTGGTGCTGCTGCTTCTGGGCTTGCGCTGGCTGCCCCGCCGGATCGAGAAGGACGACGAGGAAACGCTCAAGGCGACGCTGCGCGCCCGGGGCCGCCGTTTCCGCGACCTGCTGATGGCCACGGCCGCCGGTACCGGCATGGCGGCGCTGGCCTATGCGGTGCTGGTGCGTCCGCAAGGCGAGACGATTTCTTCCTATTTCGTGGATCGCGCGCTGCCCGACGGCGGGGGCACCAACGTGGTGAACGTGATCCTGGTGGATTTCCGCGGCTTCGACACCTTCGGCGAAATCACGGTGCTGGGCATCGTGGCGCTGACGGTCTACGCCTTGCTGCGCCGTTTCCGTCCGGCCGCTGAAAGCGCCGACCTGCCGCGCCAGCAGAAGGAACAGGACGGCGGGGTGCCGGCGGCGCCCGACATCAAGTCGCTGGTGCCCGAAGGCTCGATGATGGTGCCGACGGTGCTGGTGCGCCTGTTGCTGCCCACCGCCGCGCTGATTTCGGTGTACTTCCTGCTGCGCGGCCACAACCAGCCGGGCGGCGGCTTTGTCGGCGGACTGATCTTCGCCACCGCCGTCATCCTGCAATACATGGTGGGCGGCGTGTACTGGGTCGAGTCGCGCAGCCGGCTCAACCCGCAGAACTGGATCGGGATCGGCCTGCTGGCCGCCGGCATCGCGGCGGTGACCGCGTGGCTGGCCTACAAGCCGTTCCTGGCCGCGCTGGCCTGGGACGTCGCGCTGCCGCTCATCGGCCACGTGCACCTGTCCAGCGTGCTGCTGTTCGACCTGGGCGTGTACATGCTGGTCGTGGGCTCCACCGTGCTGGTATTGGTGGCGCTGGCCCACCAATCGCTGCGCGCGCAACGCAAGGCCGCCGCCGACATCCAGGCGGCCGCCACACAAACAGGGGAAGCCTGATGGAATTGATCTATGCCGTCGCGATCGGCGTGTTGGCGGGCTCGGGGGTCTGGCTGCTGCTGCGGCCGCGGACCTTCCAGTTCATCATGGGGCTGTCGCTGGTGTCGTATGCGGTGAACCTCTTCATCTTCGGCATGGGCCGCCTCACGTCCGGCCGGCCGCCGGTGGTGGACCCGGCCATGGCGCATGACCCTTCCTGGTACGCCGACCCGCTGCCGCAGGCGCTGGTGCTGACGGCCATCGTGATCGGTTTCGCCACCACGGCGCTGTTCCTGGTTGTGTTGCTGGCCTCGCGCGGCCTCACGGGTACCGACCACGTTGATGGACGGGAGTCCCAATCTTGAGTTTCTGGCTGCAACACCTTCCTGTACTGCCCATCATCACGCCGCTGCTTGCAGGCGCGGCGATGCTCTTGCTGGCCGATACCAGCCGCTACACGCGGGGCGCGATCTCGGTTGTCGCCACCCTGGCCCAGCTGGCCGCGGCGATTGCGCTTCTGGCCGTGGCCGGCGGTGGCGTGCCCGGCGTCTGGCCCGATGGCGTAGGCGTCTACCTGGTGGGCGACTGGCCCGCGCCGTTCGGCATCGTGCTGGTGGTGGACCGCCTGGCCGCCGTCATGCTGACGCTGACTGCCGTGCTGGGCCTGGCCACGCTGATCTATGCGCTGGCCCGCTGGGACCGCGCCGGCGTGCATTTTCATTCGCTGTTCCAGTTCCTGCTGATGGGCTTGAACGGCGCCTTCCTGACGGGCGACCTTTTCAACCTGTTCGTCTTCTTCGAAGTGCTGCTGGCGGCGTCCTATGGCCTGCTGCTGCACGGGTCGGGGGTGGCGCGGGTGAGCGCGGGCCTGCAATACATTGCCGTGAACCTGGTGGCCTCGTTCCTGCTGCTGATCAGCATCGCGCTGATCTATGGCGTGACCGGCACGCTGAACATGGCGGACCTGGCCCTGCGCGCCGGCAACCTGACGGGGGCCGAACGCATGCTGTTCGAGGCCGGGGCCGCCATCCTGGGGGTGGCCTTCCTGGTGAAGGCGGGCGCCTGGCCGCTGAACTTCTGGCTGGTCAAGGGCTATGGCTCGGCCGGTGCGCCGATCGCCGCCATGTTCTCGATCATGACCAAGGTCGGCATCTACGCGCTGTTGCGCATCGGCTCGCTGCTGCTGCCCTCCGGCGCGCCGGCGGCCTTCAGCCTGGACTGGATGTTCGCGGCGGGTCTGGCCACGCTGCTGTTCGGCGCCCTGGGCCTCCTGGCGACCCAGCAGCTCGAGAAGATGGTGGGCTATTGCGTCATCGTGTCGGCCGGCACGCTGCTGACGGCGCTGGGCATGCCCGGCGTCACCCTGACCGGCCCCGCGCTGTTCTACCTGATCAGCTCGGTACTGACCACGGGCGCGTTCTTCATGCTGGCTGAACTGATCGAGCGCACGCGCAGCTTCGGCGCCAACGTGTTGGCAGTGACACTGGACGCCTTCGACCTGGACGACCCCGCATCGGTGAACCGTTCCGACGACGTGGTCGGCGTGGCGATCCCCGCCGCGATGGCTTTCCTGGGTCTGGCGTTCATCTGCTGCGCGCTGCTGGTGACGGGGCTGCCGCCCTTGTCGGGCTTCGTGGCCAAGTTTTCGCTGCTGTCGGCGGCGGTGTCGGCCGCCACCGAATCCGCGCCGCCATTTGACGCTTGGATCCTGGTGGCCGCCGTGCTGGTATCGGGCCTGGCTGGCCTGGTGGGCCTGGGCCGCACCGGCATCCGCGTGTTCTGGGCCAGCGACGACCGCAGCACGCCGCGCCTGCGCGTGATCGAAGCGGGGCCGGTGGCCGTGCTGCTGTTGCTGTGCGTCGGCCTGGCGGCAGGGGCGGGGCCGGTGTCGGCCTATCTGGACGAGGCCGCGCGCTCGCTGGATCAGCCCAAGTCCTATATCGACGCCGTCATGTCCGCGCAGACCGTGCGCGGCGTCAAGGGAGGAAGCTGATGCGCCGCCTGTACTTCCTTTTTCTGCCCGTTTTCCTGTTCGTCCTGTGGCTGGTGTTGAACGAAAGCCTGTCCGCGGGGCAGATCGCCCTGGGGGCGGCGCTGGCGCTGTGGTTCACGTGGGCGGCGTCGCGGCTGCGTCCGCTGCACGCGCGGCCGCGCCGCCTGTGGAAGGCCGTGCCGCTGTTCCTGCACGTCACGGCAGACATCATCAAGTCCAACATCGCCGTGGGCAAGCTGATCCTGAATCCGCGGCGCAACGATTTTTCGCCCGGATTCATCATGATTCCGCTGACCATGCGCGATCCGCACGGCCTGGCCATGCTGGCCTGCATCGTCACCTACACCCCGGGCACGGTCTGGGTGGACCTGACGCCCGATCACAGCCTGAAGCTGCACGTGCTCGACCTCCAGAACGAAGACGACTGGATCAAGCTGGTGCAGGAGCGCTATGAGCGCCCGTTGATGGAGATGTTTGAATGACTATGAACACCGCACTGTATTGGGCGGCGTCCTTTGCCCTGGTGTGCTTTGCGCTGGGCATGGTGTTTGCCGCCATCCGCCTGCTGCGCGGCCCCACGGCGCAGGACCGCGTCCTGGCGCTGGACACGCTGTACATCAACGGCATGCTCACCATGCTCGTTTTCGGCATCCGGTCGGGGGCGTCCTTGTACTTCGATATCGCGTTGCTTATCGCGCTGTTCGGGTTCGTGGGATCCACCGCGATGGCGCGCTTCCTGCTGCGCGGCGAGGTGATCGAGCCATGATCGAAACCCCCATCCCCCTGTGGGCCGGCATCCCGGCCTGCATCCTGCTGGTGCTGGGCGGCCTGCTGGCGCTGACCGGCTCGGCCGGCCTGCTGCGCTTTCGCACCTTCTACGCGCGCATCCACGCGCCCACGCTGGGCAACACCCTGGGCTGCGGCTGCGTGCTGGCCGCGTCCATCCTGGTGTTTTCGGCCTTGTCGGCGCGCCCCGTGTTCCACGAAGTGATCATCACGCTGCTGCTGGTCGTGTCGTCGCCCGTCACCGCCATGCTGCTGATGCGCGCGGCGACGTACCGCAACCGGCTGACCAAAGCCGATGCCGACCTGGATGCCCGCTAAACGCCGGTAACAAGCGCCACCGCATGTGAACGCGACATGCCTTGCTGCACCGCGGCAAAC